>JAUXFR010000221.1 GCA_030622805.1 Anaerolineae bacterium
GAGACACAGCGATTGCCATAGTTTATTCACATTTCCGTTTTCTGGATCCAGTTTATGCTGTAAATTTCTCAAATCCGAAGAAAGTGCTTCCGGTATAGATTCACCGGAGAAATCCCAGATTACAGTCCTCATCTTATCCATATCGTGAAAACAAATCCCATGATCGATCAACCAGAGATGATTATCGGGGTCAATCAATACATGACTGCCTTTTCGATCCGCGTTATTGATCACATAATCAAACAGCACAGTAGGACGCAATCGCTGGATGTCTCGTTCCTTGAAATTAAAAAAATGGTATTCGGGGTCGTGGTCAATGTAATATTGCAGAGATCCTGCCCCAAATGGGCCGTCCGCCCGCATCAGTGTTGGGGGGACAAGCTGCCATCCCAATGCTTCGCTCACCAGATATGCAGCGACTTCCCGTTTAGCCAGACTGTCCTGCGGGAAATCATACAATGGTCGCACACCGCGGGTCGGCTTATAGACTGCAGATATTATATTTTCGTGATAAAACACTTTTACCAGGAAAGTATAGTTTGATCCCCACAGGAATTCACCCTGAAGCTCGATCTCTCCTTTACGCAAGGCGTTCAGCAATTCATCAGGTTGGATAGACATCGGAGATAATTTTATAAGAAGGACTCAATGCTTGTGCCCATTACGTTTCGGGCAGAAATGTCCATCAGGATCCATCGGTTCACCGCATTGTGGACAAAGTGGTCTTCCGCGGGAGGAAATTTCGATTCCCCATAGAGCCATGGCACGGATTTGCGAACGAGTGCACCAGTAGCGCACCACACTCGACTCCTCCTGATCTTCATCCTCGCTGACCATTTCCCTGGCAACCAGGACGATCAAGTCCGATTCGACATCATAACCCAGAGCCAGTTCACCGATTCTGAATAATGGATCGACGGGTGGATTGATGTGCATGTTTGCTTCAATGTATTCTCCAGACGCTTCTGGCAAATCTGGAAATTTCGATTGGACTTCCGCCAGAAACTGCTCCAGACCGATGGCGAGCGTCTGTATCTGTAACTTCTCAACGATTAAGGTCACCGTTCTCTGCCCTTTGTACCCTTGAATATAGAATACACGTTTACCCGGGGAGCCGATGGCATCGGTGGTAATGTGTGTTACAGGACGGAGATCGATATCTTTTTTAGGCATAACGTTTCCTGATTTTGTTTTGTAGTATACCAGAATCAGTGCTTGGGCAGTACAAAAGAAATATCATAGTTCAAGGATAATAAGTGCCCGCCCATTGGGTCGAGTTTCAAACCCGTTATCGAAGCCGTGGAAATATGCAGCCGCTGGAACATATCTAATGGTAAACCAATGAAGTAAGCAACGGCAAGTTTGATCATATCCGAGTGCGTAATGCACAGCACTATATCTTTTGGCTTATGCTTCTGGGCAAGCAGTTTCAGTTCATTGACGATGCGAAGCTGCGCTTCTGCGAATGATTCTCCACCGGGAAAGCGTAACTGTGATGGCGCCGCCTGAACAACTTTCCACAGCTTCCTGCGCCGCAGCGACTTCAATGTCTTCCCCTGCCATTCACCAAAATCCACCTCCAGCAATCCATCGCAAGGGATCACTTCTTGATCCAGTGCAGTGGCAATGGGTTCTGCTGTCTCCATTGTGCGTGCAAGCGGGCTTGCGTAAACCGCATCCACAGGAACACCCGCTAGTTTTTCGGCAAGCGCTTTTACCTGCAAGTGCCCATTTTCATTTAAACGAACCCCCGCAAGCCTGCCCGCCAGACGTCCGTCATTCACAAATTCATTTTCTGCATGGCGAATTAATAGAAAAATTGGCATCTTTAAATCTCAATTATGAAACTACAACCAATACGTCTGAACAATTTTCCGACTAGGTGAACAATCAATCATTTGATCAACCAGCTATTTACCAACGCCACTCGCCTTGTGCTTACTCTTGATTGCGTCGATTGTATCCTGGCTGAGTTCTGGTATTTCCTGGGTATCAGAAATCCCCAGAGCTTTGCGCTGGGCTTCACGCCAGCGATCCAGGCGGGCGGAAACCTGAGCCTCATATCCCTGCTGAGAAGGATGGTAGAAGTAAGTCCCCAGCAGGGCGCGCGGCAGGTACTGCTGCGGCAGGAAATGTCCCTCTGCGCTATGTGGATACCGGTATCCCTGACCATGTCCAAGCGCCACCGCATCCCGGTTTGAATCCTGCAGGTGCCTTGGGACCGCCGTTATGCCCTCATCCTCAATCAATTGAAAGGCCTTGAAATACGCACCGGCGGAATTCGATTTAGGTGCTGTCGCCAGATACAGCGTTGCCTCCACGATCGGGTAAATGCCTTCCGGCAATCCGATATAATCGAAAGCCTGTGCCGCAGCATTCACGACCACCAACCCTAACGGATCGCCAAGCCCGATATCTTCTCCAGCCAGGATAATCAACCTGCGTAAAATAAAACGCGGTGCTTCGCCTGCATACAGCATCTTCGCCAGCCAATACAAGGCTGCGTCTGGATCGGAGCCCCTTACGGACTTAATAAATGCTGAGATGGTGTCATAATGCGCATCTCCGTCCTTATCATATAAAACCGCCCTTCTCTGGATGGACTCCTGCGCTACCTCCAGGGTAATTACAACAGTCTGGTTTTCATCAGGTGGTGTGCTTTCAACAGCCAGTTCCAAGGCGTTGAGTGCGTTTCGTGCATCGCCGCCGGCAACTCGGATCAGGTGATTGAAAGCGCGTTCTTCAATCTCAATCTTGCGTACACCGTAACCCCGATCTGGATCGCTCAAGGCGTTATTCAGGATATCCCGAATGTCACTATCCTCCAGTGGTCGCAGTTGAAAAACACGCGACCTTGAGACAAGCGCAGCAATCACTTCGAAATACGGGTTCTCGGTCGTGGCGCCTATTAAGGTGATCGTTCCATTTTCAACGTGCGGCAGCAGCGCATCCTGCTGGGCTTTGTTCCAGCGGTGTACCTCATCGATAAAGAGAATAGTGCGTTTTTGGTACAGCCTTCGTCGTTCCTGAGTTTCATGGATTACCCTGCGAAGGTCGGGTTTTCCTGCCAGTACCGCAGAGAACGTCTCAAAATGTGATTCGGTCAGGTTTGCGATAACCATCGCCAGAGTAGTCTTTCCAGTGCCGGGTGGACCCCACAGGATGATGGAAGAAAACAGGCGGTCGGCCTCAATCGCCCGTCGCAGCAGTTTCTCACTACCAACGATATGCTCCTGCCCGACGAATTCGTCCAGGCTGCGTGGGCGCATGCGTGCTGCCAGCGGCGCTTCCGTTTTCATCCGTTCTTCAAGAGCGAGATCAAACAGGTCCCTGTCCATCATGGTCTAAGATTCTACCACTTATTGAACAGCCCCAACTCCACGCGATGGCAGCTTCTACTTCTAAATACGAAAGCGTTATTCGTAATATCTAATATTTATCCGTCCACCGTCCACGTTTTGCCTTCCACATCTACGTCGCTAGCTTGGATAAAAGTGCGATATATTGTGCGATTCATCTTCAAGATACGCTGAATCTAAGAAATC
>JAUXFR010000219.1 GCA_030622805.1 Anaerolineae bacterium
CCCAATATCCAGACAATTCCCCTTTTGCCGCGCATCACGAACAAAACGCGCATTGTGTCCAGACTCATATCTGTCACACGTAAAAGAAAAATGAGCCCTGCCCCCAGCCAGGCCTCAGGTGATAAAAATATATCCATAAGTATTCTATTCCTGAACGGGTTCCTGATTCCGTTCCACAGGCATAGCCGGCAGGTAAAGATCCAGCAGGTATTCTTTGACCATTCGACGCATGCTGAACTGCGGGGCGAGTGTGCGGATCGATTCTTTCATCATAGTAATCCATTCACCCGGTAGATTATCCGAAGAGCGCAGATCGTAATAAAGCGGGATGATATCATTCTCCAGAGTATCGTACAGGCTTTTTGCGTCCTTCTCATCCTGGAGTGCGCTGGTTGTGTAATCCACTTCATCCCCGATCGCCCAGCCGTTTTTTCCGTTGTAGCCCTCACGCCACCATCCATCCAGTACAGAGAAGTTGAGCGCGCCATTCAATGCGGCTTTCTGACCAGAAGTGCCGGAAGCTTCGTTTGGACGCCGAGGTGTGTTCAACCATACATCCACGCCCTGGGTTAGGTATCGAGCCAGGTGCATATCATATTCTTCCAGAAATACCAGGCGACCGCCGCTTTCCGAATTCTTGACCGCCCGGTACACAT
Source organism: Anaerolineae bacterium (assembly GCA_030622805.1). Taxonomy (GTDB): domain Bacteria; phylum Chloroflexota; class Anaerolineae; order Anaerolineales; family UBA4823; genus JAUXFR01. Next base: position 657 of record JAUXFR010000219.1, read on the forward strand.
CCTGGATCAGCAGCTTTCCCCCCTCATGGTCGGGGTGTGATTTCCCGGCAAAGATGATCTGCACAGGCATGTCCGGTCTGTTGATGATCTCAAACAACCGTTCCTGATCGCGCAGGATCAGGTTTGCACGCTTGTAAGGCGCAAAGCGGCGTGCGAAACCGATCGTCAACGCGTATGGATCCAGCAGTGCACCCGATGCAACAACCTCAATTGGTTGCGATCCTCCACGCAGCCAGCGTTTACGAGCCAGTTCTCGTACATAGGCGACCAGCTTGCGCTTGAGATGCCTTCTCACTTCCCATAGCTGTTCGTCTGGAATATTATTTACCCTCTCCCACATACCTTCATCATCTACATGCTCCATCCAATCACTGCCCAGATAGCTGTTGTACACGTGCCCCAGGCGACGTGCCAGCCAGGTACCCGTATGAATGCCATTGGTAATGTGGATAATTGGGACATTATCAACCCGCCGGCTGGGCCAGATAAAGTTCCACATATCACGCGTAACGCGTCCATGCAGGTCTGAGACCGCGTTGCGCCCGTTGGATAGTTTTAGCGCCAGTACCGGCATACTGAAAGCCTCCCCCCAATCCACAGTGTGTTTTGCTAAATCGATAAACTGCTCGCGCGTCAGCTTGAGCTCGGGCCAGTAATACGAGAAATATTTATCGATCAACCACGGCGCGAACTCATCATTGCCTGCAGGTACTGGTGTGTGAGTGGTGAAAACGTTGTTGAGCTTCACCTTTTCGGAAGCTTCATCGAAGGATATGCCCTCCGTAACCAGTTCACGGATCCTTTCCAGAACCAAAAAAGCCGCGTGCCCTTCGTTCATGTGCCATACACGCGGATCGTATCCCATTGCTCGCAGCCCACGCACACCACCGATACCCAATAAAATCTCCTGGCTGATTTTCAGATCCAGATCACTGCTGTACAGGCGCGAAGTCATCGACCTGTCAGCATTTGCGTTCTTCTCGAAGTCTGTATCCAGCAAATATACAGGCACCCTTCCAACGCGCACCTCCCATATTCGAGCGTAAACATCTCGCCCGGGCAGTTGCACGGTCACAGTGATTGGTCCGCCAGTCTCGTCCTCAACCAGGATAACCGGCAAATCATCAAATTTACGTCGTGTATAGCTGGCTTCCTGCCATCCGTCCGCCGTAATCCGCTGGGTAAAATATCCCTCAGTGTAAAATAAACCTACACCGACGAAAGGCAAGCCCATATCGCTGGCCTCTTTTGTATGATCGCCCGAAAGCACCCCCAAACCACCAGCATAGAGCGGCAGCGATTCATGTAATCCAAACTCCATCGAGAAATAAGCGATCAACTGGTCGCTCATTTGTGCGTAGTTCCGATCAAACCACGAATTTTCGGAGTTCATATAGCTGTCATACTCGCGGAACATACTGTCATACTGATCAACGTAGTAACGATTATTCGTGACCGCATTCAATTCCGCTCGTTCGACATGGCGCAGGAACAGGATTGGATTGTGCTCTAAACGCTCCCACAATTCCTTATCGATCAGTGAATACAAACGCTGTATGTCGGGATTCCAGCTCCACCACAGGTTATATGCCAGCTCTCCCAGACGATTTATCCGCTTCGGTAGGCTGAAATGATTGGGTATTTTCGTGCGGAAAGTCTCCATTGTGTTCTTTCGCCTCAATTCCATATGATTTCAACATAAAACAGTCCCAACCAGCACGAAAAATGACTATTAAGCCCTGGTTAAGACCGCAAAATACTGTCTCTGACTTCTTCAAACAGCCCCGTAATATTACCACACCAATATTAATAATGGTTATGTTATTTGTTGGAATTACATATTACCGTAATCACCAATCATATTTGTGAAATTCGTGTTTTAATATACCTTGTCCACATAAACTTCACTGCCACACAGAGAAGAAACACTGAATATGAATAATACCGTCCAGCTCTTCATCACCTGTATCCTCGACATACTTTATCCTGAGATTGGCGAAGCGGTCCTGCAAATTTTACAACGGGCAGGCGTGCGCGTTGAATTCCCACTTGACCAGACATGCTGTGGGCAGCCTGCGTTTAACGCCGGGTTGCGCGATCAGGCACATCCCATCGCCCGGCACACCATCACTGTTTTTGAAAAGACGCAAGGACCAATCGTGATCCCGTCTGGCTCCTGCACTGCCATGCTCCGCCACGGCTATCCTGAGCTGTTTGCCGGGGACACCACCTGGCTGCCGCGCGCCCAGGCATTGGCTGAACGCTGTTACGAGTTCACTGAGTTCCTGGTGGACTGTCTTGGTATCACCGACCTTGGAGCACGCTTTCCCGGTGAGCTCACCTACCACGCATCCTGCCACCTGCTGCGCGATCTGGGTGTCGACCGCCAGCCGCGTGCCCTGCTTGCGGCGGTTCGAGAAGCAGAATTTATAGAGCTGAACGAGGTGGATGAATGCTGCGGTTTTGGTGGTGTTTTCTCCGTGGAACATCCCTTGCTGTCTTCTGCCATGCTGGATCGTAAGATTTCCAATATCGAACACAGCCAGGCGCTCACAGTTGTCGCATGCGATGCAGGCTGCATGACAAACATCAACGGAGGCCTCCACCGCCAGGGCAAACCCCAGCGAGTCCGCCACATCGCAGAAATCCTCGCCAGCACATAACCTGTAATTCGTAATCAGTATTTTTTTGCAATCGCTATCCAATGACAAAAGAATTTCACCGACGAATAAAAAACTCGCTCACCAACCCATCGCTCCAAATCGCTCTGGAAAGCAACGCCGCACGTCGTAAAATCGGGCGGGATGCTGCATACGCATCGTTGCCAGAAGAGCTGCAGACCATGCGCCAGCGCGCCCACGCTGTACGTGCAAGAACCATAGATCATCACGATACTTATGTAGATCAATTTATCGCCAGGGTTGTGTCCAATGGAACGATCGTTCATCG
>JAUXFR010000253.1 GCA_030622805.1 Anaerolineae bacterium
CATCTCGTTATCGACACTGGCATGGAACGTATCGGCGTGCATTACTACAATGCCGACAAATTCCTGGAGACCAGCCTGAAATGTCGTAATATCCTGGTCGAGGGCATCTTCTCGCATTTTGCCAACGCCGACCAGGTCGACTTGACCCAGGCACATTTGCAATTGGAACGATTCCAGGAAGTGCTGAGTTTCTACAAGCAACGAGGTCTGCCGACTCCCATGCGGCACATGGCGAACTCACCCGCCATCCTGCAGCTTCCAGAGAGTTACTTCGACATTGTTCGCCCAGGAATCCTGCTCTACGGCGTGTATCCATCAATCAAAGTGCCCTGCACTGTCAATGTACGCCCAGCACTATCATGGAAATCGCACGTAGTCTACTTCAAAGTCATCAAACCCGGTCATCCGGTCGGTTATGGTTCCACCTGGCAGCCCGATCAAATGGTACGCGCTGTAACTGTACCAGTCGGGTACGGTGATGGATATCTACGCAGCATGTCGGATAAAGCCCAAGTCATCATCCGCGGGGTGAAGTATCCAGTTGTTGGACTCATCTCCATGGATCAGATTGTTGTCAATATTGGCTGGGATTCGGCTTACAATGATGATGAGGTGATTTTAATTGGGGAAAAGGACGGCGTTCTCATTACCTGCGAAGATCTTGCTGAGTGGGCGGGGACAATACCATACGAAATCCTGACAAACATCAATACGCGTGTGCCGCGGGTTTATGTGAGAGATTAGCGGATTACGAATTACGAATTGAGGATTCCAACGTGGCCTGGTAATCTGTAACTCCTGATTCGTAATTATGTTGTCACAAAGTTGATCCAACAGGTGTTTATTTAACAAGTGTCTCAAATGAATATCTTTTTGCAGACACAGAGGCTCCCGGTGACAATGTCATTGACTCACTGTAAAAGCAAAGCCGAAGCAAGCGAGACAGAAGCCGCTGAAAGTCCCGAATTTGAAGCCCTTTTCAACCAGCAATGGGACCGTATCTGCAGGGTGCTCTATCGCCTGGTAGGTGATTGGGCCGAAGCTGAGGACATTGCTATTGATGCCTTCTTGCGCCTGCACCAACGACCTCCGAAGGAGAAACAAAATCTGAACGGCTGGTTGTACCGGGTGGCGATGAATTTAGGCATCAACTCGCTGCGTGATCGTAAGCGACGACAGCGATACGAGGGTGAAGCGGGCAGGATCATATTTGATGAGAACGCACCACCTGATCCGGAAAGAACCCTCGAACACCAGCAGGAACGCGAACGGGTGCGAACATCACTGGCGAGCATAAAACCTCGTTCAGCGAAGCTCCTCATCCTACGTCATTCAGGTTTCTCGTATGCTGAAATCGCAGATGCGCTCCAGATTTCACCCGGCTCGGTCGGAACGCTGCTTGCCCGTGCGGAGCGTGAATTCAAGAAGAAGTTTGAGTAGTCTGGGTGCGTTGCATCTTGAAGATACGCTGCACCTTAACCCAGTAAATCAGATACATCGCACAAAAAGGAGACGCTGCCATGCACCTCAGCGATGGAGAAATCAAAGCCTATATTGATCAGGAAACAGGAGCAGATGAGGTCCAACGGACTGAGAAACATCTGGCAACCTGCTCTCGCTGCCAGGAGCGACATCAAGCCCTGCTGATAACTTCAGAGCAAATCCAAAGTAATTTGTCAGCTCTGGAACCGGCCGGTAAATCCCATCCCATACCCGCAAGCACTGCGCGCCACCGTCTGCACGCGCGCTTCCAGGAAAAGGAGTTAACCATGTGGAATAAATTATTCTCTCGAAAAGCGCGCCCCGTTTGGATCGGGCTCGCCATTGTCGCGATTTTAGCCATATCCATGACTTTCGCACCAGTTCGTGCGATCGCAAACAGCTTTCTCGGACTGTTCCGCGTAGAGCAGTTCACCGTGGTGAAAATCAACCCGGCTGACCTGCCTGACCAGCTCGGCTCATCAACTCAACTTGAAGCGATGCTCTCCCAGGACATTCAGATCGAAGAGCGAGGTGACCATTTCAGCGTTCCGAACAAAGAGCAGGCCAGCCTCAGTGCTAAGTTTGACGTCCGACTGCCCGCCGGGATGAATCAACCGCTTTCCATTCTTGAAGTGCAGCCTGGAGGCCGCGTCACCTTTACCGTAGACGCAAAGCGGGTCCAGATATTGTTGGACGAGATCGGTCGCGCCGACATTCAAATTCCTGCCGGAGTCGATGGCGCAACCGTGAAGCTCGATATATCGGATGGGGTTAGCGCTCAATATGGTGATTGCAGATTCGATGCAGAAACAGCAGCCATGGAAGGGTTCGATCCAGATAACCCAACCATACCACAGCTGCCAAGATGTACTACGCTGATCCAGATGCCCAGCCCCACCATTTCCGCTCCACCAGGCTTGAACCTGACCAAGATCGGTGAAGCCTATCTGCAGCTTCTGGGTATGAGCCGTGCGGATGCAGAGAAGTTTGCCCAAAAAGTGGACTGGACAACCACACTTGTCATGCCTCTCCCCATGTACGGCACTTCATATAAAGAAGTCCAGGTGGATGGTGTAACGGGTATAATCATCGAGCAGGATTTGGATGATCACGAGAACCAGTACATACTGCTGTGGGTTAAAGATGGAATTGTTTACGCCCTGACTGGACCAGGAAACCAGACCACAGCCTTGGCAATTGCCAGATCCCTACGATAAATCGATATCAGACATAATATATTCAGGTAGACGGGGAACAATTACAGGGAAAATCTTCCCCGCCTGCCTGTTTGCGTGTAAACTATAAGTTCAGGCAATCAAAGATTACATTTCAACAATCTATATGCCTATCCTTCTGGAAGTGAACAAACTCTTATCCTGGGATCATAATGACATCATCTTCCCCGGCTATTGAAGCCCAAGGTCTGCGCAAAGTATTTGGCGATAAAGTCGCCGTACATGACCTGACCCTGACTGTCGAACGCGGCGAGGTGTTCGGTTTCTTGGGTCCAAATGGTGCCGGAAAAACCACCTCAGTGAAGATGCTCCTGAGCTTGATTTCGCCAACAGCGGGAAGCGCACAAATCCTTAACGCAC
>JAUXFR010000039.1 GCA_030622805.1 Anaerolineae bacterium
GCCAGCATGAGCCAGGTGTATCCCTGGGACAGGGGGACGAATTATGCGGTGGAGGTCGGGAGGAAGGCGGCAGGATTAATTATCAATCGTTAATAATGAATTGGTAATTGTTAATTTGTTTGAGCGAAATGAGTGAAGGGGGAATCCAGATAAAAAGTGCGATTCATAAAATTTTTCTTGTGCCACAAGAATTCTTCAGTCCAGAACCATCCCTGCTCCCTCATCTGGAGGATCAATTCAAGAACGTAAGTATGCCGTTCCCCGTTTACAGCTCTTTCCTTAATATTTAAGATAATACTCCCTACATAACTGTCTGCGCTTTCCCTATAATATATCTATTGCAGCGGATCCTGCAAGTTGCCTGGGTACTCAGAACCCCTTCGTCACTACAAACAAGTGTACGCTGTCGAAGTCACCGGTTTCACAGTCTGTGTACAAAATTTTGTTGGTGGGTTCGTGGCTGCTCATGGACGATCTTTGGTGGGTATGTGCATCCATCAGTTAGATCCGCTTGTATGGCTCCAGCACATCATCAAGCATCGGGAAGTGTTTTATGTTAAATGTGACGAGTTTTAGACCACTGATAATTGCTGTCGCGGCAATCAGCGCGTCTGCCAGACCGGTACCATGCGACTTTGAATATCTCTTTCGATACGTTCCTCCGATTCGGGCGATTTCCATGTCTACCTGTAAAACATCAAATGCTAACAAAAACTGCTCAATTGCATCATTTTCATCTTCATCACGTGCTCCAGCAATCAATTCTGCCATGCAAATAACCGAAGTCGCTGGGCGTCTCTCCAGCGACTCAAGATACGCAACCGTTTCTTGATTGCCTCGAAGATATTCAACCAGCACATCCGTATCGATCATGTACTTCTGTTGTTCCGTCATTGATCATCACTAAATGATCGATCGAACTCTTCTCGAATGGTGACTGAATCGAAATCATTACGATCTGCCCATATGCCGCGCGCAACCTGCATCAAATTCACTCGATTGGAATTCTGGAAGGAGGCAAGATATTCATCTACCGCCTCCCGGATAATTTCGCTCTGGGTTGATTTTCTGAGACGAGCGATCCTTCGTAGAGCTCGCTGCTCCTTCTCTGTGATATAGATTTGCGTCCTGATCATGCTGTAATCCTTTTGGTTCTAAGCATATACATCGGTATTATACATCATGGAGGTGTTTTTGTACAGAACAAAATGTGAGAGACATCCCTATTCCCTAATCCTTGCCCCTTATCCCCCCAGCTTCCTCGTCATCCGGCGGCTCTCGGTGAAGTAGCCCATGGACTCATAGAACTGCCAGGCTTCGTTATTGAACTCGTATACTGTCAGCTCAATACTATGAGCGCCCTTCTCTTTTGCCCACAACTGGGCGTGCTCAACCAATGCTCTGCCAATCCCCTGATTTCGGTGATCCCGGTCCACGCATATATTCTCGATCAAGGCAAATGTGCGAGGTACCAGGATGGGGATGTCGGAGGAAACTCGCACGATCACGACTACAAGTCCAATCAGCCTGCCATCCTGCTCGGCTACAAAAACGCCAACGTTATCCGCGGCTATCAATCCCAGGACATACTCCCGCTGGCGGGTGGGTCCTTCGGCTTTCTGGTAGATATGCGGCAGGTGTTCCCGGTGCAGTCCGTCAACCTGCTCGATGAGTGTACAGAGTTGTTGGTAGTCTCGGAGTGTCGCTTCCCTGATGTTCATTGGAATATTGTATCAGAACCATTATTATCCAAAACCTGCACAATCAGATTAGAATTAATCCGTGGATATCAGTTCTTTCCGTTTACTGCTTACGCCCACTGGTCAAAAAGCATTGCTGGATGCTGAAGCGCTTCAACCGCGTGAAAATGATTTCCTGAGTCACTACCAGTCTCTCAGCCGCAGGTATCCGGCTGACATGGCGCGAGCAGCATTAGAGACTGCCATTCTACGGTTGGAAGCGAAGAAAAAGTTCCCGTTTGCAGAGCGTATGTACTTCACAAGAGAAGCGCTAGAGCAGGCTTCACCCTGGGAAGTCTCGACATACAGGGCGCAGCGTTACAGGTCATTCGTTAGGATGATTGACCTGGGTTGTTCTATCGGAAGCGATACTTTGGCGCTGGCAAACGTTGCACCCACAACAGGTGTTGACCTCGATCCACTGCGCCTGGCAATGGCACAGACTAACGCCATAGCGCTAAAACCAGCGCATGAAGCCACCTTTTTGCGTGCAGATATTTCTGTGAACATTTCCTTATCCCTTAAACCTTTATCCTCTGCCTTATTTTTCGACCCCTCCCGTCGTGTAAACTACAAACGGATTTATTCCGTCCGCGATTACACACCTCCTCTTTCCATTATCGAATCCTGGCTGCGGCAATATCCGGCTTTGGGTGTCAAGATATCCCCTGGGGTCAATCTGGAGGAAATCGAGCACTACGATGCTGAAGTTGAATTTATCTCCTTGAGAGGTGAGCTGAAAGAAGCGGTTTTATGGTTTGGTCCATTGAAGGTGAACAACCGCCGTGCTACCCTTCTGCCGGGACCTCATTCGCTGGCAAGTGACATGTTTGCTGAAGAGCTAATAACTCGCAAGTTGCCGTTGAGCGAGCCGCTGAGGTACATTTATGAACCCGATCCGGCGGTGCTGCGAGCCGGGTTGGTCTACAATCTGGGTGAGCAGTTAGGTGCCTGCCAGCTTGATCCCGATATCGCTTACTTAACCTCCAGCGAGCACGAACGAACCCCATTTGCGCGCGCCTGGGAGATCGTTGACTGGTTTCCATTCGGACTTAAGCGCCTGCGGGTATACCTGCGCGAACGAAGTGTGGGTCGGGTTACGGTGAAGAAGCGTGGATCACCAATTCAACCGGACGCCCTGATCCACGATTTACGCCTGGAAGGTGATGAGGAGCGGGTGGTATTCCTTACACACCTGCGCGGTCGCCCGATCGTCGTTATTTGTTATCCGAATACTATAGAGGATGTTGAATGGATCAAATAATTATATAACCCAATCCTGGAATCGCACCCCTCGTCCCTTTTCCCCCTATCACTGGTCACTGGTTACCAATCACTGATCACTGAATATTGGCAAATGCCCCAGCGCGATAATGTCCATCCATTTGGCCCTATCACCCTCGGTGAAAATGCAGGCTTCCGCCACAACATTGGATCCGGCTTTCTCCATCACCAATCGCATGGCCTGCTGTGTGGAGCCGGTGCTGATTACATCATCTATCAGGACGATACGCTTCCCATAGACCAGTTCTATGTCCTTCTCGTCCAGGAAAAGCGTTTGGGGTTTTCCGGTAGTAATCGACAGCGTCTCTGCTGAAATTACTTCACCCATGTATGGTTTGTACTCTTTGCGTAGAACGACGTATAGCTTATCAGTGACCATGGACAGCGTATGAACCAGGGGGATGCTCTTGGCTTCTGCGGTAACGAAAATATCGTAATCCACTTCTGCCAGCTTTGCCGCTAATTCTTCTGCGCAGACCTGAACCAGCTCCGTATCACCCAGGATGTTCAGCACAGCGATACGCACGCCGGGGGCAATCTCGAACAGGGTCAGGTCACGTTTTACGCCGGCGATTTCGATTGGGTATGTGTCTATGGTTGCCTTCATGGGATTTCCTCTCCTTGATTCCACTGTACGCATCAAGTTTATCATAATTTAGGTCTCTCATCTGCTATAATTTTCACAGCACCAAACACTTGCAGGTAAAATGATTTCCCATAAAGAAGAACCACGCTCGATCCGGTATAGAAATATCACGCAGGTGATAGTAATCGTCGCGCTGTTGTTGATCAGTGGCTGCCGGAACCTGGTGAATGATCCCAGCAGTTACCCGTCGTTGACTGCAGCGGTAACAGATGAAACCGCTGCCTGGTATGGGGTGTATTTCACCGATCCGGAAAGCACCGAGGCTGGTTCTTACCGCGGTGGACCGGCAGAAGAGCTGGTTGAAGCGATAGAATCGGCGCGGCTGAGTGTGGATGTGGCAGCTTACGCCTTCAACCTGTGGGGTATACGGAATGCTTTGTTGGATGCACACCAGCGGGGTTTAAGGATTCGCATGGTTACCGACAGCGACAACATACTGGAGGATGAAGTCCAGGAATTGGTGGCGGCAGGTATCCCGGTGGTGGGGGATCGCGCAGAGAGCCTGATGCACGATAAATTTTTCATCATAGACCGGCTGAATGTATTCACCGGCTCGATGAATCCGACGGTGGGTGGGGCATATTACGATAATAACAACCTGGTCCGAATCCGAGATGTGCGGCTGGCGGAAAGCTATACAGATGAGTTTGAGGAGATGTTCTTGGAAAAGACTTTCAGCCGCGCTTCGCCTGCAGATAAAAATGGCGCGGTGGTCTCAATCAATGGCACACACGTTGAAATTTACTTCTCTCCGGAAGGAGATGTTGCCAAACAGATTGTTAAGCTGATCGAGAATTCAACAGAGAGTATTTATTTTTTGGCATATTCTTTCACCTCGGATGATATCGCTGGAGCCATGATTGACAAAGCTCGGGATGGTGTGCGGGTTGCCGGAGTAATGGAACGCTCACAATACAATGCGAATACTGGCACGGAATTCAATAATCTCCGTATGGGGGGTATCGATGTGCTGCTGGATGATAATTCTTACAATATGCATCACAAGGTAATTATCATTGATGAAAAAATCGTTATCACTGGCTCGTATAATTTCAGCCGCAGCGCAGAGGAGAAGAACGACGAGAATGTGATAATCATCCACAGCCCTGAGATCGCTGCGCTGTTTTTGGAGGAGTTCGGGCGGATTTATAAGCAGGTAGGGGAGTGAGACCAGGTGGGGGATAATTCTAGCTCATTTTGTAGTTCTGGAGAAAATCGAGTATTATTAGAACCCATAATTATGAAATTATTGAGGAGCTGGAATGGAAACGGACGGTAAATTTTATCTAGGAAGGATATACGACCCGGAGCAGAGAGAGGTTACAGCGGAGCCGCTGCTGTACGACCCCGACGACCTGACCACGCACGCCGTGGTGGTCGGTATGACGGGGTCTGGTAAGACGGGTCTGTGTATTGACCTTCTGGAAGAAGCCGCGCTGAATAATTACCCGGCTCTGATGATCGATCCGAAAGGCGATATCACCAATGCGTTGCTGCATTTCCCCGAACTACTCCCAGAGGACTTTCTGCCATGGGTAAACGCCGACGAGGCTCGTAGGGATGAGAAAACAGTCGCGCAGGCTGCTGAGGGCGCCGCGAATTTGTGGCGTAAAGGATTGGGGAAGTGGGATATCGGACCGGAACGCATACAGGCGCTTAAGGACGCCGCGCAGTTCACCATTTTCACGCCGGGTTCAGACGCCGGCATCCCGGTCAGCATCCTGGCATCGCTGGAAGCCCCCCCGATATCCTGGGATGACAACCAGGAGCTCCTGCGAGAAAAAATATCCAGCACAGTAACCGCGCTGCTGGGGTTGGTCGGGTTGCGCGATATCGACCCGGTACGTTCGCGCGAGCACATTCTCCTGGCAAACATCTTTGAGAGGGCATGGAGTGAAGGGCGTGATCTTGACCTGGGTGAGCTGATCCTGCAGACACAAAATCCGCCATTTGAAAAGTTGGGCGTATTCGATGTGGATATGTTCTTCCCAGAGAAAGACCGCTTTGAACTGGCGATACTGCTCAACAATATCCTGGCAGCCCCGGCATTCCAGACCTGGATCCAGGGGCAGCCGCTGGATATCGCCGAGCTGCTCTATTCCGCCGATGGACGACCACGTCACAGTGTTTTCTACATCGCTCACCTGACCGATGAAGAGCGCATGTTCTTCGTTACGCTGCTGTATTCTGCCATTGAATCCTGGATGCGAGCGCAAAGCGGTACTTCTTCACTGCGTGCGATCGTTTATTTTGATGAAATTTTTGGTTACCTGCCGCCAGTAAGCAACCCACCTTCCAAAGAGATCATGCTGCGGATGCTGAAACAGTCACGTGCATTCGGTGTGTCTCATGTGCTGGTGACACAGAACCCGGTAGATGTCGATTATAAGGCATTGTCTAACGCCGGCACCTGGTGCATTGGTAAGCTGCAGACTGATCAGGATAAGCAGCGACTGCTGGATGGGCTGGAAGGCGCCATGTCCGGCGCCCTCGACCGGCGGGAGTACGACAGGATGATCTCCAGCCTGGACAAACGTGTGTTCTTACTCCACAACGTGCACGAACGAGCGCCGGCGCTGTTCCATACTCGCTGGGCGATGAACTACCTGGCAGGTCCGCTGACACGGATTCAGATCCCGGCGTTGAATAAATTGGCAGGAGTGGGAGGGGTGCCTGGGACAGGTGTACGTGAGCCCTCAACGCTTGAGCGGGATGCGCTGCAGGCAGCGCCAGCGACTAGTACCGCCGCGGGATCTAAACCGGCTGACTCCGAGGCTGATCCAGACAGCCAGTTTAACCGGTTGGGTTCGACAACACGACCATCGATCCCTGCCAGGGTGGATGAGTACTTCCTGCCTGCCAACCTCTCGCTGACGCGGGCTTTCGATAACGCGGGGCAGCGTTTGACAGAGAGCACGCGCAACCTGGGATTGTTGTATCGCCCGACTCTGCTGGCACAGGGTCAGGTGCGCTTCTTGAACCGCAAATACAACCTGGATCATGAAATCGTGAATACTGCCTTTGTGCCTGATCCGGATCGCAAGGGCAGGGTACGTTGGGATGATTTCATTGGAGAATCGCTGGAAGAAAAGCGACTCGACCCGCAGCCTGACCCACGCGCTCGGTTTGTCTCTATTGATGCGCCATACACCAATGCGAAGATTATGAGTACGATTAAGAGAGATTTCCTGGATTGGGTTTATCATGAGAGTGAAGCAGAAGTTCTGGCAAATGAGGTATTGAAGGTTTATGCCGGTCCGGAAGTGTCTCCGGAGGAGTTTCGCAAAATGTGTTCGGAAGAAGCCCGTGAGAAACGGGACGGAGAAATGGAAAAACTCAGAGACAGGTATGAAAAGAAGATCGATGCGATTGAAGCCCGGTTGGAGCGTGAGAAGCGTGAATTGAAGGAAGATCAAGATGAACTTTCACAGCGAAAGATGGAAGAGTGGGGATCACATGCCGAGACCGTGCTCAGTTTGTTCGGCGGACGGCGACGCAGCGTGTCCACTTCGCTATCCAAACGCCGCATGACATCGTAGGCCAAAGCAGATGTAGAAGAATCGCTGGACGCGATTGAGGATTTCGAAGAAGATATCGAAGAACTTGAAGCAGAACTCACACAGGAAGTCGAGGAGATCAGCAGCCGCTGGGGTGAGATAGCGGGCGATATCACTGAAATCCCGGTGAGACCCTACAAAAAGGACGTGCTGTTGGAAATGTTCGGTGTGGCGTGGCTGCCGCATTACGTGGTTGTGCAGGATGGTGAACTGGTCGAGCTGCCGGGATATAAAATCGAATGAACTGTATGTTTTGATTTATACACGACAGCCTGATCATGAGCCGAACTCACTATGAAACGAGATAAACTCTCGAAAAGAAACCACAATAAAACTCTGTGCATGTTGTGGTTAAAATAATTAATTGTCAGTATCACTTTCACTACGGAGGAAATAATGGTAACGGTCGGACAGATTTTAAAGGTAAAAGGAAGCGATGTGTGGTGGGTCGCTCCTGATGCGACGGTGTACGATGCGCTGCAGGAAATGGCAGATAAGGATATCGGAGCCCTGTTGGTGAAGGATGGCGATGCTTTGATCGGTATCTTCTCGGAGCGTGATTACGCCCGTAAGCTGGTGCTGGTCGGGAAAACAAGCATGGGCACGCCAGTGCAGGAGGTGATGACCCCCGATGTGATTTGCGTGACTCCGAATCTATCTCCATTCGACTGCATGGAGCTGATGACCGATGGTCGTTTCAGACACCTACCAGTACGAGATGGAGAAGCTGTTATCGGTGTGATCTCGATCGGCGATGTGGTCAAGGCGATTATCTCAGACCAGGAGTTTACGATCCAGCAATTGGAGAATTACATTTCAGGTGATAGATAACACGAAAGGGCGCGATCGCAGCGCATATCGGTAATCGCAGTGAAAATCCTGTTCATCCTCAGGCATGCCAAATCGAGCTGGAAACATCACGATCTTGCTGACCATGATAGACCGCTCAATAAGCGCGGGCTGCGCGACGCAGTTCGTATGGGAGAGCTGCTGCGCCGGGAAGAGCTGCTGCCGGAACTGATCCTGAGCTCGTCAGCAGTGAGAGCACGCAGGACGGTTGAGTTGTTTATCGCTGGTAGTGGGTTTGAGGGGGAACTGGTGGTCAACCGGGATTTATACGCACATTATCCCGAAGCGTATCTAGACGAATTGATATTGGTGGATGATCGATATAGGAGCGTTATGGTGGTCGGTCACAACCCAGGGGTGGAAGAGCTGTTGGAGGCGCTGACCGGTGAGTGGGAGCGCATGCCGACCGCCGCACTGGCACAGGTGAGTCTATCGATCAGGTCGTGGTCTGAGCTGGGGGGGGAAACGAAGGGGGAGTTGGTCAATCTATGGAGACCGAAAGAATTATCAGCATGATTTGATTATTCACGATTCCATGATAAATTAACGAAAGCACTGAAATTTTCATCTTATATTAAGACATATCAGATATAATAGGTGGGAATAGATGATGAATCCGAACCCTTATTGTCATAGGTCAAGATGGATATACATACCCTGTTAAGCC
>JAUXFR010000163.1 GCA_030622805.1 Anaerolineae bacterium
GAGGCGGGAAAATTCTGACTCCAGGGATGTAGAGAAGCGGGACAAGGCTGTTAGATTCATGCCAATAGACCAATGAACCAGGCGGAATGTTTTCAGCTAAGTGCTCACCTATGGCCTCGTTCGAAAGAATAACATCTCCATAGCAATTGTCTATACTCTGGCTGCCAGCGATTACTTTTGTTGGCAATAGGAGCGTCCCTGTAATGAGGAAGATGATCAGCAGCCAGTAACCAAACGATGGTTTCAGCGGTTTTGAGCTGTTCTTCCTGATCAGGTTATATATGGCTGGGATTACGCGTACACAAATTGCAATCAGCACGATTAATATACCAGCTATAAAACCTGCTATTGCAGGGGCTGCCTGGCGCCTGGAAGGATATTCTAGATCGAATTTATTGATCAGTGCGGTATCAAGTGTTACCGTGCCCTTCGTGAATTTTGGGAAATCGAATATAAATTTGGGGATTTCGTATTCGAGAAGTTGGGCTCCGTAGTCCTGGAATACGCTGAATCCGATTCCGGTTGATACAACCAGGATGATCGGGATGAGAATGACCTGGAGCCACCAGGGTATCCTGGTTTTCCATGAAGCGTAGGAGGCAGCGACCAAAAGCAATCCGATCATGGAAAAGAATGACAGGTAGCCGGGAAAACAATACACGCAGTAATTATTTCCAAGCGCGAAGTAAAGGTGAATGAGTAGTTGTGAGAGCAGAATAACAGTAAGCAATACGGCAGCCCTGAAGTTGCTCTGGCTTCGCCATTTGTTTTTCGGGGGCCATAGGATCCAGGCTGTAAATGCTCCAAATAAGGCTATGAAGTGGTAGCGAAACCCTAGGAAGAAGCTCATCACGCGGTCCAATGCCGATGTTTCTGGAGACCAGGTGTCCGTAACCAGGATGGAAGGGCGCCATGGGTCCAGGAATGGCGAGACAAATCTCGGCAGTACGCGCGCCCACATGATCAGAATCCCTGGAAAATATACTGCGTGGATAATCATGACGGTCAGAGCAGAAATTGATGTTGCCAGTATTCCGGGTTTA
Organism: Anaerolineae bacterium; assembly: GCA_030622805.1. Lineage (GTDB taxonomy): Bacteria > Chloroflexota > Anaerolineae > Anaerolineales > UBA4823 > JAUXFR01. The sequence goes on from JAUXFR010000163.1 coordinate 1,044, forward strand.
CGACCATGCTCCCAGAATGTATACATTAGCAGCAGCGGAAGTACGAGGATCATATTGATGCGGGTCATGGCCATAAGCCCGGCGAGTAAAGCACCGAGGGCGATTTGCCAGGTTGGACGTCGTTCGCCAACGATCAAAACGAGTGTCCATACAAACATACAGGCGATCAGCACCTGTGATGCAGCCATACTGTAATTTTGGATGACCGCTGGGCTGAGAGCCAGAACCCATACGACAATCGCACCCCACCATTTACCGCCCAGTCGGCGTGCCAGTATCCAGAGACCGACCAGCATTAATAAAGCCAGCAGGATCGCAAAATAGCGCCCAGTCCTTATTCCTGGTCCGAATATATACTGTACGGCGCCGGGAATCAGAAACGAAAGCGGCATTTTGTTGCTCCAGAGACCATAGTCCTGATATAAGGTGTATTGACCGCTTACGTACAGATATCCCTTGAACAGGTAGGCGCCCTCATCCAGAATGGAATTGAGCAGGTGTGTATATTTCCATAATTGGAGCAGGTACACAATCCCACCGATTAAGGCAGTCCCTTCGGCAACCGGATAACGTGAAGCTATCTCTTCAATTCTGTTGAGAAAACGAGAGACAGAATCGTTTATTTTCTTAGTACCTGAATCCCTGTGATTTGCTTCCATATGGGTGAGAAGGATCCTTTAACTTCCCTCATCTGGAGATTGCAGCAATAATACCTTATAGTCCGTTGTCTGGAAAACTACTTGAAATGAAGATGTGTGGTCAATCGGAACGATCCAATATCTGATGGGATATTTACCCGATAGCACTAAGACATATTCATCATCAATACTGTTGTAACGTTTGCTGAGCAGCTCTCTCAAAGCAGAGCTCATCCCAACGGCTTTAGGTTCATCAATATTGTAGCCTAATGCCTCGATTCGCTCTACCCATTCTTCAACGTAACTTCTTTCCCATAATATGGCAGACCCATCTTTCCAGGTGACGAAGATAGGTCTCTGCGAGATTGAGCGGAATTCGCTCCAATTGGGATCTACCAGGAATACATCTTCTATAGAAGTCGCCTCTCCTGCCCAATTCGCAATTTCTCTCATTTGCGCATCTGGATATCCAATGGGATTCCCAATTTTTTCTGATATCTGTGAACCAGACAAAGTATAAGCTGCGAAGATAATTACAATTAGGATAACAATGTTAGAAAGTCTTGCTGCATTACCCTGGTTGTAAACCCAGTTCCATGCAGGTTTTAAGCCTACACCTATCGCTATGATCACCAATATTATTGTGATAATCCATGTGAAGTCAAACAAGTAATACCAGAGGATGCTGAAGAAAAACAATATTACAAACAAGCGCTTCTTTAAGTGATCCATTTCGATCAGGCGCGCAAACACAGCAATCGTTGTAATTATAGCAAATGCAAACCATAAATCCGTGCCGCGTGCCGGGTGCATCACCAGCATAGCAGGAGATTTAGCCACATAGGCAGCAGCGTAAGCAAAAATCAGCCAAAACAAGCCCACTCCAAGCCAAATAATCCCGAATTTGTAGAGTTTATTCGATTCTTTTCGAAAGCCGAACAGAACTGCAGAATAATAGAGAACAAACGCAAAAAACGTGATGAATTGAACAGGCAACCATGTAAGGGGATAGAGATGGTGTGGGAAGCGAATTTCGCTGACGCGCAGCCAGAGCTCCTTGTCTATAACCTCGATCCGAAAAGCCGAAGCGGTTATGAAAATTGTGGGCGATGCAAGAATCAAAAATACAGCGGCAGGCGGTATCCATTTTTTCCAATTTGCTCTATAGTCAGCATCTACGAGAAAAACTGCAAGGAAGTACAGACAGGCATAGGTGCCATACATACTGTTGAGGGTGAAGCCGATCGCCAGCCATATTGCCCAGTAATATCGGCGTTTCGAGTAGAAGTCCGCTGCGGCCAGTAATAAAAAAGCCAGGGATAATCCAGTATGTTCAAAATAATTGTTGACAAGTGTTCCGTGACCGATCAGAGGTGATGGCCACATAGCGAAAAATGCCATTGCACCCACTGCTGATAGTTTTGAGCCTGGGTTGAGCGTCATAGCCAGTCGCGCTGCCGCAATCAGTATCAATGCGCGTGCAGTCAGGAATAATAGGGTGAGAAGTGTTTCTAAAGGAATGAAGTTTGTTAGTTCCCCAATCAAGCGCCAGACCGGCGCTGCATAATTCATCAGGGTGGAGACGTAGGGATCGTTGGGGTAAAGCGAAGGCGTGTTGATGGAGTAAACGAGTGGAATAACCAGCACCTGGTTGGCTGTGTAGATATGATAGCCTGTGATAAGTAGAGATGATAGATAAATTATCAGCCCTTGGATCCAGAGTAATATTTTGCCTGTCATTCCAGGAAAGACCCTTTCCTGTGATCCACCCATTTCTATCTTCATCTTAAATAAGCTTAGCCCTTTTGGATAATTTTACTACGCAAATGGTTTTTGATGCTGCCATACTTGTCATTAGTGTTAAGCCGTATATAGGATGCTATTATAATGTCCGGTATAATAGCGCGGCTTTGGAACTGGTGCAATGCATAAGACTCAACTGATCCGAGAAATCTGGCGCGGGACAACCCTGACAGCACGGCGAGTACGTCGTGCGATCAAGATCTTTTTCTTGATTGCGCTGTTTATCGTTTTGTTCTGGATCGTGCCTATCCGCGATGTCATATATGCGCTGTTAAATGCTGATCCATTATATATATTCTTGGGTTTAATCCTGGTCTTTCCCGTAGTATTTCTGGGGGCAGTCCAGTTAAAATTATTGATCCGCCGGTTGGGGATCAGTTTGAGTGTGCTCCAGATTCTGGGAATTAATCTGACGATTAAATTTTACATGCTGTTCATGCCCAATGCATTTGTGGGCAGCGGCTTGCGGTGGTACAAGTTTTCCAAGCCCGACGGTAAAACCGCAGAAGCGCTGGCAGCGGTGGCATTTAATCGGATACTCGATACATTCCTGGTCGTAGTCATCGGTCTGGGGTTTTGGATTTTGAGCGGGGATCAAGTAATCCAGAAAGGCGGAATTGGTCTGGTCATTATCATAATCGGGACAGTGGGATTTTGGTATGTGCTCACACGCGTGAGCCTGCCGGTTTATAAATGGTTCGCATCACGCTTTATGAACTACGAAGAGGAAAGTCTCCGGTACCGCCTGGTAAAGAAGACCGGGCAGCTTATGGTTGCTGTATCGACATATGCAGAGTTCTCCGTATGGGAATTGCTGCTCGTGATAACGGTCGGAACGGCACGCAACTTGATCAATGTGGTTTCCTTTCTCTTACTGGCGAAGTCGGTCGGGATTGAGTTGACGTACATCGATATGGGTTGGATTCAGTCCGTTGTTACTCTGACAGCACTTCTACCCTTTTCGATCGGGGAGGGTTTAGGATATCGAGAAGTCAGTCTGGTAGCTATTCTGGGAACATTCGGGATAAGTGCGGATTTAGCA
>JAUXFR010000205.1 GCA_030622805.1 Anaerolineae bacterium
ACGCCAACCAGCCCCAGCAGCCAGGTAATCAAGACGCTCACCACTGCGATAACGATCGCAGCGATGTAAGCTGCGCCAAAACCGCTGACCTCCAGCCCCAGTCCGAGCTTGCCAACGATCCAGATGATTAGACCGGTAAACAAAGCACCTATTAAAATTCCTAAGATTACACCAATTATAGTCATTTGAATTATCCTCCAAACATAAAGTTAAATATCTTGATTAAATAAATTGACCGAAAACTACCTTATACAAATCGATTTATATTATCGTCATCCTCCTTCCGTCCCTGACAGTTGTAGTTCTATAGTGAGTCAATCTCCAGGCGCCATTAGGGCGCGCAAAACCGTAATTTATTCCAACCAATACAACACCAATTTGGTTGATAAGTTTCGGTTTTTACCGATAATCAACTACTAAGTAGATGTGTAGGTGGTCTGCTTCGGTATTTTTGGGATCAGCCATGACAGGAACGCATCCTGGCTGCGGCTCTGCAGGGTGGCTTTGCCGGGGCCGGTCAGGTGTACCACCAGGCCCTCACCGCTGAACAGGGTGCTCTTCCAGCCGGAGACCTTCTTGACCTCGAATCCGATATTTTCTTCAAAGGTGACTAGGTGCCCCGTATCAATCACGCGCACCTCGTCTTTTTCCAGATCCAACGGGTGGATGGCTCCGTAGCTGGAGACGATCAGCGTCCCCTTACCGCTCAGGCGCAGCATGATCAGTCCCTCGCTGCCGAAGAAGGTCTTGGCGCCGCCCCACTTGGTGTCCACTTCGATCCCCGCCGACGAGGCCAGGTACGAGCCAGACTGCACCATGATGGTTTCGCCGGTCATCTCGATCACGGCGATATCGCCCGGCAGGGCCGGCGCCAGGGCGATCGTGTCTCCCTGGGAACTGCCCGTGTAGGTGTTCATGAAGAAGCTCTCCCCGCCGAACATGGAGCGAGAGATCGATTTCATGAAGCCGCCTTTGGCCTCCGTTTTCATTTCCAGATCAGGGGACATCGCCACCATGGCGCCGGCTTCAACCTGGATGTTTTCCTTGGGGTCGAGAGCGACCATCGCCAGGGCATAAGATGGTTGGTACATAATTTCTACTTTCATTGGCTTCTCCTTTTGTTGATTGGTGAACTATTGGATATTGTGCAGTTTGTCCATCGATTATAGTCCATTAATAAAAAATTTTACTCAGGAAATAATATATCAAGAAACCCTCTTTTTTGTATCAGTTTAATAGATGAAATTTAATTGTAAGATGTCCCTCTATTTGAAGGGGAGCTCCTCATCCTCTTGGATGAGATGGATTCTTAGAAAAATTCTCTCCCATTACGAGGGGGTATTGTGGGATTATTCAGCAGAGCTAATTTCGGGATCAGCTATAACAGGAATGCATCCTGGCTGCAGCTATGCGGAGTCGTCGACTGGCCTTTGGTATCCCCTGAATCCAGTCAACGCAGGCCTGTCCTGAACGGAGGTGAAGGATCGACTTCGTGCATCTCGTTGCTGCGGTTTCAACCAACTACAATCCGCGCTGGCTGAGGATCTCTCACAAGTTCAAGTACATCTTTATGAGGCACAAAACCAAGTTCGTAGCAGGGTACAGTCTCTACCAGTTGTGCGCAGAAATCAAGTGTGAACTGCATCCCGGTTTCGTCCCATAGTGGATTTTCCGTGAGTGGAATTGCCGGCAAACAGGTAGCCCCGCCCATTGTCATCAATCCCGCAGGCATGGAACAGTAGTCCGCGTTCCTGCGCCAGCAGGCAAATCATCAACACTTCAGCTAACGGGTACTCCAGAGGATTACCCAGAAGACCATCCGGTGAAGTACCGGATTCCGGGATACGACTGTACACCTCTCCATGTCTGAAGTCGTTGTCAAAGACAGCCATCCGGTAAGGGTGGGGATCGGAGATAGGAGACTTGAGCACAAATATAAACTTATCAACGATCTGACATGCAGCGAATTCTATTGTGCCATTTCTTCATTTTCATCCGGCACTTCTAAGTACCAGCGCTGGTAAAACAGAACCAGCAGCAGGATGACGGATTGCAGCAGGGCGCTGATCACGGCGCTGAACTGGTTCAGGTAGAAAGTCAACAGCAGCACGCCGGTCAGTGAGGTCAGCAGCGCAGCCAGCGCGGCTATGATGCCGAGTTGATCTTTGCGTTGGACCAGTAGAACAACGGCTAACACAGCCATCATGCCTACCAGGGTCTGCAGGGTAATGCGCAGGATGAACCAGAATCCGCTGCCGACGCTCTCGATCTCACCCTGCGTCATGAACAGAGCCGCCATATCCTGGAAGGTCGCCTGGGGTGAGATGGCGATATACAGTAGGATAAGCACAGTGAACAAAGCACTGGCGCTCATCAAAGCCAGGCAGGCGATAATCAGCCAGCGGTGGCGGTCCTGCCCGAGACAATGTCCCCATTGACTCAGCCAGCGATTGAAGCGTTTAAAGAGACCTGGTTTTACCGGGACGAGCGGGATTTCGGTCTCGTGCAGATATGCCGATATCGTGGCACTCAATCCAGCGATATGTGGGTGGTCTGAACCCTGGGCGATATCCAGGCGAGCTATCAGGTTCTCCAACTCGAGGTGGTCGAGGTTGTTGTCGATCAGCTCGCGCAGATCGCCTAACGCCCGGTACATCTCCGCGCGTGGGCTGCGTTTCCCGGCGTGCCGCACGAACAGGAACAGCAGAACCAGCAGCAGAAAGATAGCGTATATCAAGGGCGCCGCTGGTGGATAGAAATAATCATTGCTCTGGGTGATGAACTTGCCCACCTCGTCGATAAATAAACCAACACCCATCCCGCTCAGCAGCGCGCTGAGGGCAATAGCCCATCGATTGGACAGGATCAGCGGCACCATTATCGCGACGATCAGCAGCAGCCCTCCCCACAGGGCGTGCGCGATGTGCAGCACGCTGTTGCCAACCTGGGGGTAGCCGGTGATCTCCAGGAACAGGCGTGTCAGGATCACCGAAGCGGCGAAGGCTGTGATCGAAATCAGCAGATAGTTTTCTGCATACGCCCGTTTAACGGGTGTACGTGTTGAAAAATTTTGCGTTTGCATGGGGCGGCTCAGTTCGAGTGTTTCTTTTCGTAAGCCGGCAGCACCAGCAGCAGGAACGCAGCGCCGGCGTGAGCGTAGGAGACGAACTCTGCGACATTGCCCATGTAGCTGTCTGGCGAAAGCGAGCGGTGGTGGTACATCCTGCCATCTGTTTCGACTCTGCCCATATACTCGTCGTCCCCCAGCGGAATATGCCAGTACACTTTTCCGTCCTCCAGGTCCGCATTACCAAGGTAGTGATCGGGACCGACATGCCTTTTGTAAACTTTGCCTGTATCCAGCTCAACGTGACCGATGAGGTCGTCGAGCCCTGGATCGCTGCGATAGACCCTGCCGTCTTCTTTTACTCTTCCCAACAGTTTGTCCGGAAATCCGGATCGATGGAGATAGACTTTGCTCATTGATATTGCCTCCTTGTATAATTTCCATGTAACCTTTCCTATGATTATAAACGCTGTTGGCAATAGATGCGAAAGCAGACTATAAATATATACTGTTTCCCCCTCACGAAGAAAAGCTCCTTGCGACCACCGCAAGGAGCTTTTTTTATCAACGATATGTAGACAGTTATCCGTATCTATTTTCCAAAAGCCTGTTTAACTTCTGGACGGAACAGGTACCAGAGCACGATCGCATGGATCACGAGCGCGATGATGGGGCTGAAACTGAAACCCAAGAACAGGGATATCACATCAAGTATGACCCTCAAGAT
>JAUXFR010000011.1 GCA_030622805.1 Anaerolineae bacterium
GGTCAGTGGAGGAATTGAGATCACCGGAGATTATCTCACGCGTGACAACCTCATACATAAACCTTTACACAGAACCATACTTTAACAGCAAGCGGATCGGGAAATTAAAGAAAGACAGTTTGCTCCTGGTTTTCGACCAGGTAAACGCCCTCTCCATTTGGTCCCGCAACCCACGCTGGTATCGGCTCATGGATGGATATATACACAGCGCTTACACACAGCGGGTTGAGAAAGCTCATCTCAATCGACCACTTTCATCCATTCCCGAAGGTGGTCAACTGGGAGAAATTACGGTGCCATACGTGCAGTCACAACGCAGGGATCGACGAGGCAGATGGAAGCCGCTTTACCGGCTATACTACGAATCCGTTCACTGGATTACGAACATGGAAAATGGGCCGGACGGTGAACTCTGGTATGCTATTAAAGACGAAAGATTACGAGTCATACATCACGTCCCAGCCCAGTGCGTGCGTCCGATTCCAAAAGAAGAACTTGCTCCTATATCTCCCGACATCCCTGCAGAAGAAAAAAGAATTGGCATTTCTTTGGAACAACAGAGATTGAGAGCGTTTGAGATGGGAAACATGGTGCTCGATACTGAGATATCATCCGGGATCACCAGCCGAGGTAAACCTTCAAACGGTATCCCTACAGACACCCCAGATGGGCATTTCCGTATTCAAGTAAAAATGCCTTCCCGACACATGGGAAATGGCATACTGACCTCTAATATTTATGCTTACGAGCTGCCTGGGGTTCCATGGGCTTCGTTCTTCCACAGCGCTGGTATAGCCCTGCACGGAACATATTGGCACGATAATTTCGGTCACAAGATGAGCCATGGTTGTATAAATATGCGCAACGATGATGCCAAATGGATCTACCGCTGGAGCCTGCCATCTGCATCTCCCAAAGAATGGCGAATTTCCGGCAGCGGAACCCGCATTCACATCATTTGATCGATAATGAATTCGTGCAACTTAGCTGATCCCACCACACAAGAGTGGATTTTCGGTGGATGACGCTGTATAATGGAAGTACTTTGATGAATGGCAGCAAGGGGTTATTTGATAATCCAAATAAGATGGTTAATTAAACAACTAATAATTAATAAATAGCGTGGAAAATGAACTCACAAAACAACTACCCAGCCCAAATTACCACCATCGAACGGCACATCCTTGATGAGCAGCGACACCATCCCGAAGCGACAGGAGTATTGACGCAGCTGCTCTACGATATTGCTTTAGCAGGAAAAGTGATCGCCAGTAAAACCACTCGCGCTGGATTGGCAGAGATATTGGGGAGAACCGATGAAATAAATATCCAGGGTGAAGAAGTTCAAAAACTCGACCATCTGGCAGATCTGACCATCTACCGTCTGAATGACCACACTGGACGTTTAGCTGCTCTGGCTTCCGAAGAACATGAGGGTATATTAGCCATACCGGAACAATACCCGACCGGAAAGTACGTCATGCTCTATGATCCACTGGATGGATCAGCCAATATTGATTACAACATCCCAGTCGGGACGATCTTCTCCATCTTTCACAGAATTACTGAATCGGGACCAGGCACTATGGAAGACATGCTGCAACCTGGTCGCAACCTGGTAGCATCAGGGTACATAAGTTATGGAAGCAGTACGATGCTCGTTTACACAACCGGTGAAGGGGTGCATGGATTTACGCTCGATCCGACGGTTGGGGAATTTCTGCTCTCCCATCCACACATCAAAATTCCAGACAACCCACGCTATTTCAGTGCAAACACTGGCTACGTGACCTACTGGAGCGAAGGTGTACGCCGGTATACTGATTACGTGCAGGGCGTCGATGGCAGCATTATGGGTCTATCTCTGCGCTATGTTGGTTCTTTAGTCGCAGACTTCCATCGCAACCTGCTCTCCGGCGGCGTTTTTTATTATGCTGTGGATTCGAGGGACTCTAATAAGGACTCCGGTAAATTGCGATTGCTCTATGAGGCTGCACCGCTTGCATTTATCGCGGAACAGGCAGGTGGGTATGCATCCGATGGCACACAGAGTATTATGGACATCATTCCGGTTTCCCTCCACCAACGCACACCGCTGTTTATTGGGAACCGACCATTGGTTGAAAAAGCTGAAGAACTTATATCAAAATTTGGATAATAAGTAAGGAATGAATTTATGGTAGAGATAGCAATTATGATTGAAGGTCAGAATGGATTAAATTGGCCTCGCTGGCAGCGGATTGCCCGGGCTGTTGAAGATTTGGGTTTTTCGGGTCTGTATCGATCGGATCACTTCACGAACGCCAATCCTCCAGATAAAGACTCCCTAGAGCTATGGATTTCTTTAGCCTGGCTGGCGAGCCACACATCACGAATCAGGTTTGGTCCGCTCGTATCTCCATTATCTTTTCGCCATCCCTCCTTCACCGTCAGAATGGCAACCGCTGTTGATGACCTGTCTGGTGGTCGCCTGGTTCTGGGCGTTGGCGCAGGCTGGCAGGAACGCGAACACATAAATTATGGATTTGATCTGCTGGATATCAATGCAAGATTCGCCCGTTTTGAAGAGGGCTTGAAAGTTATAACGAGTTTATTGAAAAGCAATACGCCGGTCGATTTTGATGGAGGGCATTATTCCTTACAAGAAGCAATCCTGCTGCCAAGACCGCAGCGTCCAGATGGACCGCCGATCCTGATTGGCGGGAATGGAGAGAAACGCACATTGCCCTTAGTAGCGAAGTACGCCGACGAGTGGAATGCCCTATTTGTCGGGTTCGCTGAATATGCCCGATTGAATGAGTATCTAAATACTTTAATCATTGCCGAAGGGAGAAAGCCAACAGACGTCCAACGTTCAATGATGACAGGCTGCATCTTTGCTGAAACCACATCTGAAGTTGAGCGCAAAGTTGCTGCTCGTACCAATGGAAAAAGAAACGTGGATGACTTACGTCAACGGGGTTTAATTGTTGGTACTGCCCCAGAAATCCAGGAGCAGCTGGACGTTCTACACGATTCAGGACTTGAACGAATTATGCTGCAGTGGCTCGACCTTGATGACCTGGATGGTCTGATGGCGTTGGCGAAAGGCGTTTTATGAGTCTTTAGAGGTGTTTATGCATGGGAAAATTGCTACCCATATTAAAATTGCTTTACAACACCGCTCATCATTACAGACACTACTCTTCATCACTCTGATCATCGTCATTACTTCCGGCTGTGCGCTGATTCCTGAAATGGAATCGACCGCTGATGCAGCACCCATCCCTTCACCCACAGCATCGAATGGGCAACCCGGTGAAGTCGACCTCCTGGAAACTGCCCATGCTCTCGGAACACAAATCAGCGACGACAGGATGCTTGAGACCGCGGCAGCCTTTGCCACATCACGGGCGCTCCAACCTGATCAGCAGCACCCTACCGATACCTTATCAGCAGATACACAAACACCAACTACGCCAAAGGATATACCTGCGGATATCCCCATTCCTGACATACCGAAAGAGAATTTTTACAGCACTATGAATTTCATCTCATTCACAACGCTTGAGAACTTTCAATATATATCGAGTTATTACGCACAAAAAATGCCGCATTATGATTGGACGAAGGTAGAAGCAGGCTCATATGAAACAGAAAATGCAATACAGATGAACTTCGAGAAATCTGAGCGCAAAGCAATTGTGGCAATCCAGGAGAATCCATTATCCAGGCACGTAACCGTGACAATCACCATCAAGAACAGGTAATGGTGTTGTGCATTAATGCACAAATGTTTTTTTCGGGGTAAAATTTCGTTCGTTGGGTGAGCGCGTCAGCTTGACGGTCTAGAACGACAATTATGTTTACAAAGAGGATTCACATGCTAGATCCGTTTTTTATTCCGAAATCTATTGCAGTAATTGGCGCATCAAGTAATCCCCGTAAATTGGGATATGCTGTTTTAAAAAACCTTGTTGATGGCGGTTATGCCGCAAACCACTCTGTTTACCCGATAAATCCCCGTGCCGATAAAATTCTGGAACTGCCTGTTTTTCCAACAGTGAACAGTGTGCCTGATTCAATTGATTTAGCAGTAATCGTCATCCCATATCCTTACGTGCCGGATGTGCTGCGCGAGTGTGGGGAAAAGCAGATACCTGCTGCGATTGTGATCAGCGCTGGTTTTCGTGAAGCGGGTAATGTTGGTTTGGAGAGAGAGTTGGAATTAATCCAGATCGCGAAGGAATACGATATTCGTCTGATCGGTCCCAACTGTCTGGGTGTCATTGATACGTACACCCCGCTAAACGCATCGTTCGCTGCAGGAACGCCACCCAGCGGACCCATGTCATTTATGTCGCAATCCGGAGCATTGGGTACTGCAGTTCTCGATATTGCCCTGGCAGGTCGTTTGGGTTTATCCAAGTTCGTCAGCCTCGGTAACAAAGCCGATGTGGACGAGATCGACTTGCTGCTGGCATGGCAGGACGATCCAAATACGCGCGTGATCATGATCTACAGCGAGGGAATGTCAAACGGTCAAAAATTTATTCAAGTAGCGCGTGAAGTAACCCGTAAGAAACCCGTCGTAGCGATAAAATCTGGTGTAACCCAATCCGGGTCCCGGGCGGTGTCATCACACACCGGATCACTGGCTGGTTCTGAACAAGCTTACCAGGCTGCTTTCAGTCAAGCCGGTGTGATACGTGTAAATTCTATGGACGAACTGTTCGCTGCATCGGCTGCGATCGGATACCAGCCTTCATTGGAAGGTGACCGCATCGCGATCATCACAAACGCTGGAGGACCAGGCATATTAGCCACGGATGCTTTAGAGAGAGCCGGTCTTTCCCTTGCGAGGTTTACGAACGAAACGATCCAGAAATTGGTTCAGTTCTTGCCAGATGCAGCCAGCGCAGCAAACCCGGTTGACGTACTTGGAGACGCGCTGAGCGACCGCTATCAATTCGCTATAGATACCGTTGCGGACGATGCCAATGTCGATGGTCTGCTTGTACTCCTGACACCGCAGGCAATGACTGAAATCGATCAAACCGCGACGGCAGTGGGCGAGCTTTCATTCAAGACCGAAAAACCCGTGTTGGGCTGTTTCATGGGAGAAAAACAGGTCAAAAGCGGCATTGACATATTGACTGCATACAATGTGCCTAATTATTCCTTCCCTGTGCAAGCAGCCAAGGCTTTCAAAGCGATGGCGGATTACCGCCTGATACGCTCACGTCCCCTGCCAGAATTTGTCCAATTCGAAGTCGACCGGGAATCTGTACGTGATATGTTTAATCGAGTGCGATCGGAGGACCGGCTTTCAATCGGTGATGCCGAGGCGCGCGGAATACTACAAGCATATGGACTTCGCATCCCGCGTTCAGAAGTTGCGGAAACACCCGAACAAGCAATCGAAATCGCCAGTGAACTTGGATATCCGGTAGTGCTGAAAATCGCGTCTCCCGACATCCTGCACAAAACAGATGTCGGTGGTGTAAAGGTTGGTCTGAGCAATGCGGAAGACGTTCGAGATGCGTTTGAATTAATGATGTACAGAGCACAGCGGTATGTGCCCGAAGCGCGCCTTTGGGGCTGCCTGGTTCAGGAAATGGTCCCTTCCGGAGGCAGTGAGGTACTTGTTGGGATGAACAGGGATCCGCAATTTGGTCCGCTTGTGACCTTTGGATTGGGTGGAATTTATGTTGAGGCGCTCAAGGATGTCACGTTCCGAGTGGCGCCATTCTCACGGGAAGAAGCCCATGAAATGCTGGAGGAAATTCGCGCCCGCGCCCTGCTGGATGGTGTGCGAGGGAAACCTCCTGCTGACAAAGAAGCAATTATCGATACATTACTTCGCATCGGACAGTTAGTTCTGGACTTTCCTGAAATTGTAGAACTGGACATTAATCCACTCATAGTGTACCAACAGAATCAGGGTGCGATTGCTATCGATATGCGACTAATATTAAAAGAGGAATTGGCTTAGGAATAAGGAGACCACCCATGAAATCATTATACATAACATCCGTATCTCGCTTTTCCGGAAAAACTGCTGTTTGTCTGGCGCTGGGGAAACGTTTTCAGGACGAAGGCAACCAGGTTGGATACCTGAAACCTCTCAGTTTACAACCCTGGTTGACCCAAGGACGCGTCGCAGATGAAGACGCCGCCTTTGTAAGGGAAGTCCTTGGACTCACTGCCGAACCATGGGAGCTATCTCCTGTCGTTCTCACTCCGGAAATGCTCCGAGTACACCTGACGAATGCAGGTGAAAGCGATTTCTTCCCAAAGGTACAGGCTGCGTTCGAGAAAGCGGCAGAAGGGTTGGATATTCTGCTGCTTGAAGGAGGTGGCAGCCTGCGGGAGGGCTACGTTGTAGGTTTGCCTACCCCAATGGTAGCAAGAGAACTACAGAGCGAGATACTCGTTGTGATCAGATATCGCGACGAGGTGCGTATCTTTGATGACACCCTGGCCGCCCTAACCCGTTTAGGTGATGGTATGTGTGGGATCATCATCAACCGGGTGCCGAACGAGGTGTACAGTTTTGTAACCGACCTGGCTGTGCCTTATTTTGAGAATCGCGGCATCCCAGTTTTTGGTGTGCTGCCTGAAGAACATTCCCTGGCGGCGCTGACAGTAGGTGAGCTAAAGGATGTGTTGAACGCAGAGGTGCTGACAGAATACTACCGTCCGCAAGCGCTTGTTGAGAATCTCACCATCGGTGCGATGACGGCGGAAGCTGCCCTGAGCCGGCTGAGGAAATACAGGCACAAGGCTGTCATCACAGGCGGTGATAGGACAGATATCCAGCTAGTTGCCCTCGAAACATCTACGACCTGCATGATATTGACGGGCAACCTCCTGCCGAGCGGTTTGGTTGTCAAACAGGCAGAGGAATTCGGTGTTTCTATCCTGCTCGTTCGTACAAACACAATGGAGACAATTGAAAAAATCGATACGATCTACGGTAAGACACGGCTTGGGCAGACAACCAAACTGACCCAATTCCAGAATCTAATGGACAAACATCTTGATTTTGTACGGCTGAAAGAGAAAATCGGGCTTTCATGAGAGTTGAGGAGATAACACCACGCGATGAAATCTGATTATTCAGTCAGCAAATACATTACCGGTCTGTATGCGATTGAAGACCCGGTGTTAAAGACTGTACGTGAAAATACACCACTCAAAGGATTACCAGCGATCCACATACGCCCTGAAGAAGGTCATTTTCTCCAGGTCCTTGTTCGGGCAAGTAAGGCAAAAAATGTTTTGGAAATTGGAACACTCGGTGGGTACAGCGGTATATGGATCGCACGAGGGTTGGTCCCGGATGGAAAGCTTACGACTCTGGAGCTAGATCCTCACCACGCTGCTGTAGCGCGTGAACATTTCGCTCTTGCAGGTTTGCTCGACAAGGTCGAGATCAGAGTCGGGGATGCACACCAATCGCTGGTTGATTTATCAACTCAAGAACCGTTCGATTTCGTTTTCATTGATGCAGAGAAACCAGGGTACACAGATTATTTTATTTGGTGCATGATGAATGTCGCGCAGGGTGGTGTGATCACAGCCCACAACGTCCTTCGACGCGGAGATGTCGCAGACCCCGATAACCAGGAAGAAAGAGTACTTATGATGCGAGAATTCAATCAAATTGTGGCAGATGAGGGCAGGGTCATCAGCACGATATACCCCGCTGGAGATGGTTTGCTCGTGGCAGTAAAGGTCTCGTGACGCAACCTTTTACCTCTACTTCCGTAAACAATAGTGAAAGAGACAATTTTATCGTATTGTTTTGGAGGTAAATAAATGTCAAAGAACAGACCACCACTCCGCCGTTCCCGCAGCAATCGGATTATTGGCGGTGTGAGCGGGGGATTGGGAGAATTTTTCAGAATCAATGCAATCTGGTTCCGCATCGCATTTCTGATCGCGCTCTTACCAGGGGGAATTCCAGGACTGCTGATTTACATCATCCTGTGGATCATCATTCCAACTGAGTAGCCGAATACGCCTTCGCCAACGCGATCCGTTTACCCAAAGCCGGGTGAGAGTGGAATATGTATTCCACCCAGGGTTCAGGATCCACATCAGATAAATTCTGGTTTGCCAGCCTGGTCAGGGCGGAGGCATACGCATCTCCCATGCCAGTTAACTCTAATGCAAACTGATCTGCCCGGCGCTCTCGCCAGCGCGAATGAGCATTTTCCAACGGCATCGTCAGCAGCCCAAAAAATCCAAATGCCAGAATCAGCAGCGGCATAGCAGCCACATCGGAAGGACTTTCAAACCCAAACGCTTGTACTCCCAGGTTCAAACCAACCGAAGCAATATACAATCCCAAAAAAGTTAGAACGCTTTGGAATATCATCCCAATCGGGATATCCTTGTAGTATTGATGCGCCATTTCATGCGCCAGAATTGTTTCGATTTCATCTGCATCATACTGCTCCAACATAGTATCTCCCAGAATGATACGGCGGGTCTTCCCTAAACCGGTCAACGCCGCATTTGCAGTTGTTGTACGCCGGCTCATATCAAACACATACACACCTTCCACGTGTGTCTTCGCCTTCTCTGCGAGGCGCATCAACCGTTCTACAAGATCAGCATGTTCTTCTCCCAATGGGCGGAATTTATTAAAAATCGGGAATAAAAGCACCGGCGCCAGGTTCGCCAGCAAAATACTGAAAAGAAACAGCACCAATCCCAGCCATAACCACCATATTTGCGGGGCGGCGCGTAAAAGCGCGTACATCAGTTCAATCATAAGCACTCCCAGCACAACCCCAAGCAGAGCTCCCTTGATCTGGTCTATCGTCCAATCCTTGAATGTCTGTGTTGACAGCCCGTACCGGTGGGGTAATAGATAGCTGTCATAGATCAGCAGGGGCAGGCTGATGAGCACATATATTCCGCCAAATACAGCCGCAAATCCGAGCACTACGATCCACGGATTATGTGTGTGTGAGAGCAAGAAATTTCTCAGGTCGACGGACCATCCAAAAACCATCCACGCAATGATGTAAAAGGCACCAAGGATCAGCTCGACCAACATCAGGCGTCTTTCTATACTCGCCAGACGCTTCGCCTGTTTCTGGCGTTCAAAATCAAGTGTTGTTTCTGTCATGCAGTGAATTATAAAAGATAGTGATGTTTCCGTGTATGGATGTCACACAAACACCCCAGAGGAATAACCTTCGCCAACGCCCCAAAGATATTTATTCGTCCAATCAGACAATCTCCAACTCTCCCTCTGGTCTGGATATCCCTCCTACTAAAGTTACCACCTCAGCCGCGGCTTCTTCAAGAGATTTATATGTGACATCAACCAGGGGCCAATCTCTCCGCCGTTCATAAATTTCGTAGGCATAAGCCACTTCTGCCTGGATATGCTCCAGATCTGCATAACCTTTAGCGTGGGTGCCCATGCGTGAAACCCGTGCCCGACGTAGTTCCACCAGACGCTCAGGCTTTACAACCAGCCCCACGACTCTATTTTTAGGCAAATCGAAGAGTTCTCGCGGCGGTTCCATACCCAATACGATCGGTAAATTCGCCACCAGCCAACCCCTGTAAGCCAGGAATACGCTTAATGGTGTTTTTGATGTACGTGAGACGCCGACCAGCACGATTTCCGCCTCGTCGAGATCGGTAATATTCTTCCCATCATCCTGGCGGACAGCAAAATTTATAGCATCAATCCGGTGCAAATGAGCGGCATAAAAAGGTTGGAACAGCCCGGGCTCGGCGCGCGGCTGCATCTCCAGCAATTCACTCAAGCGAACCAGGAGTGGTCCCATCAAATCGATGGTCGTAACATTATGTGCACGCCCCTCGGTCAACATTGCACGGCGTAAATTTTCATACACGAAAGTGTGCACGATAAATCCTTCTTTTTCTGCCGCTTCTTGCACGATTTCCTCGATTCGTTTTGAACTATCCACCCCACCGCAGCGAGTAATCTCTACATTATGATCATCAAACTGGACCAGGGCAGCACGCACCACCCGCTCCGCAGTAATACCTGTCGCATCTGAAACAGCGTAAATTTGTGTCATTTTAGACTCCTCCGCTATTGACCCTCTGACCAGTTGCATACCATATCGAGCTGAGCCTGCGTCTCTGGCGAACGCAATCCGCCGTCTGACATATTTACCCTCAATTGAGATATGGTTTCCAGCGCGCGCTCCCCTTCCATCCCGTGCCGGACCAGGAAACAGCCCACCACTGTTCCTGTGCGACCTTTCCCGCCATAGCAATGCAGGTAAACCGTCCGTCCAGCAGCAAGTTCACGATCCAATCTTTTCAGGATGTCTATCATCTCCTTTTTTGATGGGATATCCATATCTGGAACAGGAAAACGCTCATAAACAATGTCCCCACCCGTTTTCGATAGCTTCCTGGAAAGCAGGTGAGCATACGGTTTCAGACCGGGTTCCCCTACCTCGGTCAAATCGATAAACGAATCGATGCCCAGATTTCGCAGTTGATGGAGCCTGCGCAGAGTGGATGCCTCAACGGTATCTCCCGGATAGCCCCCCGCCAGCAGCTTACCGGGCATCACCCAGTATGCATTTGCAATATCTTGCCTTTGATCTTTCATACTATCCTTATTATAGCCAATATAAATCGATTAATCAGCAGTTATAATAGCCAATACAAATTTCACTCCATCGATACCCTTATGTCCGTTGAAACACGTCCAATATCAAATCCAGACGATGAAAACTTTGAGACCGCTCAAGTCGCACCTATTGTCGGTGCGCACTTCATTCATGATCTCTACACGGCCGGGATACCCGCTCTTCTGCCCGTAATAATTGAAAAACTGACGCTCACCCTGACACAGGCGGGCATGCTGACAGTGTTTCTGCAGCTTCCCGCTATGCTGAACCCGTTCATCGGCTACATGGCGGATCGGGTCAGTTTACGCTATTTCGTAATCCTCGCACCCGGTCTGACGGCAACCTTCATCGGCAGCCTGAGCTTCGCCGACAGCTATTTCGGGATGGCTTTACTGCTGCTCGCTGCAGGCGTCAGCGTGGCTATGTTCCACGCACCTGCCCCGGCTATGATCGCACGCGTTTCGGGCAAACAGGTCGGACTCGGGATGAGTCTGTTCATGGCAGCAGGGGAGTTAGCCCGTACGATCGGTCCATTGCTGGCAGTATGGGCGGTCACAATGTGGACCTTCGAGGGCTACTTCCGCATCATGCTGCTGGGTTGGGCGACCTCTCTGATCCTGTTCTGGCGGTTGAAGGGTGTCTCGGCGCGCACCTCCAAACCGGACAGCTTCAAATCGCTGAAACCCTTTATACGCAGTCTCTTCCTCCCACTGGCGCTGATCCTGTTCACTCGCAACTTCATGATGGTCGCGGTGACAACCTACCTGCCAACCTTCATGATAATGGAAGGAGCCGACCTGTGGCTGGCAGGAATCTCACTATCGATTCTTGAAATAGCTGCTGTAGGTGGTGCACTGCTGAGCGGGACGATCAGCGACCGGATGGGCAGAAAAAACGTGCTGCTGATCGCGACGATCGCTTCCTCCGTATTCCTGCTGATCTTCCTGAACGTCGAAGGGTGGCTGCTTGTACCGGTGCTGCTGCTTTTGGGGTTCACGGCTCTGTCAACAGCGCCCGTGATGCTGGCGATCGTCCAGGATCAAATGCCAAACAACCGCGCTCTTGGGAACGGTCTGTTCCTTTTCTTATCCTTCCTGCTGCGTTCTATTGCGACGCTTATGATCGGTCTTGCCGGGGACAACCTGGGGTTGGAGACCGCCTATTACGCCAGCGCTGTGATCGCATTAGGAGCGATCCCGGGGATCATGCTGCTCCCCCGCCGGGATACCAATGTACCAACACGGTAAAGATTTATTCCGAATCCCTGGGGGCAAGTAATATCATCGGATCGAAATGGAGAAATGTCCCGCTGGTTCGCCACAGCGTGTAATTACTGCGTTCCTCCTGCGTGGTTTGGGTATGATAAAAAGCCATCCCATCGAAGGACGCGCCTGGTGGTCCAATACGAGCTTCAAGGTGCAGGTGCGGCTCCACCGTATTGCCGCTCGCACCTACCAGCCCGATAGACTGGCATGCTTCCACTGCACCCTCAATTCTCACCAGTGACGGATCCAGCATGTGAGCATAAAGCAAATACAGCAATTCATCTTCCCCCAAACCAAGAAGCTCAATCATCAAGGCAGGCAGCATAGAAACCGGGGTCTGTATGATGACGAAGTTGCCGTATGGATACGACTCGTCAACAGAAGCCGCCACACGACC
>JAUXFR010000210.1 GCA_030622805.1 Anaerolineae bacterium
TCGCTTGTAAATCTTCTCGATCATCTGAGTGCTGCGCTTGCCCAACGGAGCGCCGCTCAACCCCCCTGTTTCCGTTGCATGCTTTAATCCGGGATCTAACCCATCCCGACTCACAGTAGTGTTGGACACGATCACACCATCCATGTGCGTCTGAAACAGCACATCCAGCGCATCCTCAAGCTCGTTATCAGTAAGGTCAGGCGATAGTTTAACCAGCAGGGGAACCTGATCATCTCCATCATCCAACATCGCTCTGCGTTCCACATCCAGCGCGGTGAGCAGCTCCAATAAGGCTTCACGCGCCTGCAGTCTGCGAAGACCGACCGTATTGGGAGAACTCACGTTAATCGCCAAGTAATCCGCAAGTGGTTCAAACACCCGCAGCAGTTCCAGGTAATCCTCCGCCGCATTCTCCAGGCGCGTGTCAGCGTTCTTGCCAATGTTTACCCCAATCACCAGACCCTCCGGGCGCGCTCCCTGAATCCGATTGGCGACAAAAGTCGCCCCCTTCCCCGGGAAGCCCATATGGTTGATCAAAGCCTCATTCCTCGGGAAGCGGAACAGGCGCGGCTTTGAGTTTCCCGGCTGGGGACGTGGGGTCACCGTACCAATCTCAATATGCCCAAACCCCAGGCAGGTCAATCCGCGCCATCCAATCCCATCTTTATCGTACCCCGCGGCCAGCCCAACCATGTTGGGAAAAGTCAATCCAAAAGCCAGTACCGGTCTTACGGGGACAGTGTATATCTTGCACAGCATTGCCCCCAATGGGGGTAGAAGCCCCACCAACCGCATCAACTGCAGCGTGATGTGATGCGCACGCTCAGGGCTGAGACTGAATAAAAGTGGACGCAGCAGACCATACATCTATTCACCAACAAAACCGCAGATACAGCATAACTGTTGATCTGCTCATGTTAATTCTAAAAATTCCCTCACAGCAGAAATCTGTTCGTCTGGCACCCGATCCACGCTTTCCCAGTAATCCAGAAGTTCTGTCAACGTGAACGCGGCGTGCAATCTGTATCCACGCCCTTCAAGTTCATCTCCCGCGCCGGATTGGCGGTCGATCAGAACTACAACATCTGACACCAGAAGTCCAACCGCATTTAGTTGATCGATCGCCTCGAACTTGCTTCCAGCGGTTGTGACCAGATCATCCACAAGCACCACTCGCTCTCCCGGCGAGTACACCCCTTCTACCGCTGCTCGTGTACCGTAATTTTTAACCTGCTTGCGCGGGTAAACCATCGACCAATCACCCAACAGGCTGATCGCGGTTCCGATCGGCAGTGCGGCGTAAGGCAGCGCGGCGATTCGATCAAAGGACAGATCGCGAAGAATGGGCAAATAAGCTGCGGCGACCCGCTTCAACAAAGCAGGATAACCCGTTAACCGGCGTAAATCGATATATATCGGGGATTGTTTACCAGACTTAAGCGTGAATTCTCCAAATTTTACGCACCCTGACTCGAGCAGATCATCAGCGATGTCTGACAATGGATGACCAGTGATTGTTGGTGAGTGGGCTTTAGTAAACTCACGGTGTCGGTTGATTTCATCGCGTAAAGTTTGAGCGGCTTTACGTGGATTCTCCGCCCGTGATATACCGCGGGATACCGGTATCAGCATCCCCATACCGTCAGGACGCAAACCTACGCGAAGAGCCGCTGACAGGTCACCGCCCTGCGCGCCTACACCAGGGGCAAGTATCCACATATCAGGCGCCAGATCTCTCACTCGGGCCAATGCTTGAGGGTGCGTGGCACCGACCACCAGCCCGAGGTTATTATTCTTGTTCCATGTCTGCGCCTGCAGAGCCACCGCTTCATACAGGGTATGATCACGATACGCCGACAGCCTCGATCCGCTGACGATCAATTCCTGGAAGTCCGCTGCTCCCGGATTTGAAGTCTTGCAGAGCAGGAATACGCCTCGCTCGGAATCCTGCAGGAAAGGCAGTATCGCTTCCTTTCCAAGGTAAGGGTTGATAGTCAGCGCATTGGCACCCAGCTCCTGGAAGGCTGCATGCGAGTAAGCAAGAGCCGTGGAAGCGATATCACCCCGTTTAGCGTCCAATATCACCGGAATACCATCAGGAACAGCCGCGATCACATCTCTAAGTACAGCGACTCCTTCCGCACCGAGCGCTTCAAAAAATGCTGAATTCGGCTTATATGCTGCTGCCAGATCGACTGTTTCTTCAATCAAACGCAGGCAGAATTCCAGGGCAACCTGCGCAGACTGTTCTGGTAGATCATCTGGGTGCGGATCAAGCCCCACGCACAGCAGCGAATTACAATCTTTAACCCGAGAACTAAGAAATTTAATGAACGTCATTACCAAACCTGCTTCTCACAAAGTAGGTGCCCGGTTCCAGGCACAAACATTAATTTCCCTGATTTCAAGTGTAAATCCCAATCCTTTATCCATAATTCGTGTCTCGTATTCTGTATTTTGTCCCTTACCCTACGCTTTCCCCAGCACCATCGCCAGAAGCGCCATACGCACATACAGACCATACTCCATCTGCCTGAAGTACGCTGCCCGTGGATCGTCGTCAACTTCCATGCTGATCTCACCCACGCGCGGCAGTGGATGCATGATGATCATACGCTCTTTCGTTTTATTTAGTGTTTGAAGTGTGATGACAAAAGCATCTCTCACGCTCTCATATGCTGATAGGTCTTCAAAGCGCTCTTTCTGCACACGCGTCACATACAGCACATCCGTTTCAGAGATCACTGGTTCGAGTGAAAAATGCTCACTTTGTGGAATGCCTTTCTGATCCAGTTCGCTGATGATCTCCGGCGGCATACGCAGGATCTCAGGAGACACAAATTTCAGGTTCACATCAAATAGTGTGAGCAGCCTGGCAAGCGAATGCACCGTTCGCCCGTATTTCAGATCGCCAAGCATTGTTACCGAAAGCCCATCCACTTTCCCGAGTTCTTCCACAATCGTGAACAGGTCGAGTAGCGCCTGTGTGGGGTGCTCCTCGACACCATCGCCGGCGTTGATCACCGGCTTGCGAGCGTATTTCGCTGCCAGGGCTGATGCGCCGACCTCAGGGTGGCGCAGCACAATCACATCGACATAGCACTCCAAAGTACGTACAGTATCAGGCAGCGATTCACCCTTCGAAACTGAGGAGTAATGCACCTCGTTGATGGGGATCACACTACCACCGAGCCGCTCCATAGCGGATGTGAAAGATGACGATGTACGCGTCGACGGCTCATAAAAAAGATTCGCCAGGATTTTTCCCTTCAAAAGATCAAAGGTGCCCACGCGTGTGACCATCTCCCTCATCTCGTGAGCGACACCAAATATATAGTCCAGGTCGGCACGCGTAAACTGTAAAACCGACAGGATATCCTTATTATAAAACGGTGCTGAACGCTGGTCACCGAATGGTATATAAGGGTTATCTGATTGGTTTGGGGGTGAGTAGGTTGACATAGCTGAATCCTCCTTTACAAAAATATTTTTGGCGATGGGAGTAGGGTTTAGTGAACACTGAAATCTCTATCCCTTATCCACTATTTCCCTTAAATTCTTTCCGAAACCTGGTCTTGCCAGCACCTCCCCATCCCGAAACACCACCTGTCCGCGTAGCATCACCCTTTTCAACTTGCCGCGCACCTGCCACCCATCGAAGGGGGTCCAACCACAGCGCGTAAAGGTATGATCGGCGTTAATTTCCCAGGCGGCATTCGGGTCTACTTCAATCCAGGTATCCTCCTGCACGGGCAAGTTAAAAA
>JAUXFR010000020.1 GCA_030622805.1 Anaerolineae bacterium
AGGGGCGTAAAAGCGATCAAGATATGTAATACCGTCAGGCAAGCGCTTGTGATCATCATGAATCGTCGCACCAGCCTGTAGCTGGCGGTATCCTTGCTCAGGGCGGTGGAAGCCGCCAGCAGCATGATGATCGGCGCTTCGATGATCAGCGCAAGGGGGAAGACCACACCCCCGTAGGCAGCCAGGTTGATCTCCGGGTTCTCCAGGCGCGCCACAACTGCGCTCAAGGCTGGCAGCTCGGCGCTCATCAATGCCCAGCTCGCCGCCAGCGGCCACCAGGTGTTGAAGATGCGGCGAAGGGATAATTCCTTCTTGTGTTGAGTGATTTCAGTCATCTTGTTTCAATAAATTTAACATCCATCGAGTATAACACTTAACACCAATTACGCAGTGCGTCATTTTTTTAAGGTTCTAGCTATTGATTTCCGTCTAAAAATTTGCTATGCTATAACTACCGAACGGTCGGTAGGTAATTTGCCTGTGAGTAAAGATTCGATATTAGAAGCTGCTGCGGCGATTTTCAGTGAGAAGGGCTATCACGCCGCGTCGATGCAGGACATCGCCCAAGCCGTCCAACTGCGTAAAGCCAGCCTTTACTACCATGTCAACAGCAAACAAGAAATCCTGGTGGCGCTGTTGGACAAGGGTTTGGATTTATTGATCGCTGAAATGCAGGAGGTGATGGCGCAGCCGCACCCACCGGATGAGAAGTTGCGCCTGGCAGTCCGCACTTACCTGCAGACCATGCTCGATCACCGTGCGCTGGCTTCGGTTCTGCTGCTTGAGCACCGATCCCTTGAACCTGAACTGCGCGCCCGTCATATCACCCGCCGTGACCGTTTTGAAGGCTTGTGGCGGGATTTGATTCAGGATGGAGTGGAAGCAGGTGTTTTTAAGGCTTCTGATCCATCTATCGAATCCAAGGCTCTACTGGGTGTGCTCAACTGGACCATCACCTGGTACCGTCCAGAAGGTGCTCATTCGCCAGAAGATATAGCCGATCGGTTCACTGACCTCTTTCTATATGGCTTGTTCCCTCGAGAAGATGTGGTCAGCAAAGCATAAGTTCACCGAAGGATTATCAAAATATATTGGTTATCTTGTTGTTAGACTTCCAGATTACCTGATTGACTGGTACCGAATTTCCATATTTACCAATTTTCTAATTGCCAAATGACCAGATAAACCTAAAACCAAGGAGGCGTCCATGTATTCTTTTGAACCGTCTGATGAACAAAAAATGCTCATTGATGCAGTCAGGCGTTACGCACAGAGTGATCTGCGTTCCAAGGCTCACGAAGCAGAAGAGGAGTGCCAGCTGCCCGCCAGCCTGATCGAAAAGGGTTGGGAGCTGGGCATCCTGCAGGCTTCTTTTCCCGAAGAATGTGGTGGCTTTGGGGAGCATTCCGCAGTCACAGGGGTATTAGCTGTGGAGGAGATGGCCTGGGGGGACATGGCTGGCGCGCTGGCAGTGATGAGTCCGGGATTATTCGCTCTGCCAATCATGCTCGCAGGGAACAATGAGCAGAAAGAGCGCTACCTGCCGGATATCTGCCAGTCGGAATGGCAGCCGTACACAGCGGCTTTGATCGAACCACACTTCGATTTCGACCCCAATGAACTTCGTACAACTGCCACAGCGAAGGATGGCGGTTATCTGTTGAGCGGGACGAAGACGTATGTGCCATATGCTGGCAATAACGAGTGCATGATTGTGTATGCCACTCTGGACGGATCGACGCAGGGATTTATTCTGCCGAAAGACACGCCAGGCGTTGTGATAAGCGAACGCCAGAAGCTGTTGGGCATTAACGCTCTGCCCCTGTACCAGGTTGATCTGCAAGATGTGTTTTTACCCGCTGGAAACCACCTCAACGGGCGGGATGGACAAGGTTTCGCATCCATACTGGACGCGATGCGGGTCGCAATGGCGGCTATCGCAGTCGGTTTATCACGAGCTGCGTTGGAGTACGCCATTGATTATGCCAAAGACCGCGAAGTATTCGGTGTCAAAGTTGCCCAGAAGCAGGCTATAGCCTTCATGATAGCGGAGATGGCGACAGAGGTGGAAGCGATTCGCCTGCTGACCTGGGAGGCCGCCTGGATGCTGGATAATGGCAAAGAAGACGCAAGTGTAAGTGCTTACCTGGCGCTGACCGGTGCCACCGACATGGCGATGATGGTCACCGACCGCGCTGTGCAGGTACTCGGTGGGCACGGCTACATTCGCGAACACCCAGTTGAATTGTGGATGAGAAATGGCAGGGGTATTGCCATGTTGAATGGATTGGCGATGGTGTAAAGGAGATTACTATGATCGATTTTGAAGCCCCCAAACCAATTGCTCAGCAGAGTTTTGCTCTGACGACCGTCGCTGAGAACATGATGCGACCGGTCTCGCGTTATTTCGACGAACAAGAGCATGAAATCCCCTGGGATTATATAAATTTCATGCATATGGCAATGCGCGCAACTGGTGCAGGTTCTCTGGCGCCCAGGAAACGCAAGCCCAAAGAAGGAGAAGAGAAAAAGAAATACCCTCCGATCGGCTACCAGTCGCTGGCGTTCCTGCTGGAGACGCTGTCCTGGGGTGATGTTGGGTTATACCTATGCACACCAGGCGGAGGAGTGGGTGCGGCAGCGATCGAGGCCACTGGCACACCCGAGCAGAAGCAGAAATTCCTGGCCCGGTTCGCAACTGATAAACCAACCTTTGGCGCTATGGCGATGACTGAATCTCAGGCTGGTTCTGATACATCCGCCATCCGTACCACCGCCATACTGGATGAGGAGACCGACGAATGGGTGCTGAATGGCGAAAAGATATTTGTCACAGGTGGACATAAGTCTCTGGTGGACAGCGATGGGCTGGTGGTGATTTGGGCGACCATCGATCCCGAGGCTGGACGGGCGGGGATGCGGTCGTTTGTCATTGAGGCCGGTACTCCCGGCTGCCAGGTGACCAAGCTGGAGCATAAAATGGGCATCCGCGCCAGTGATACGGTATCGCTTGTTATGCAGGACTGCCGTGTGCCCTTTGAGAACATCCTGGGAAGCCCGGAGGTGGTACGTAGGCCGCGCAGCAAGACCGGTTTTAAAGGCGCCATGCAGACTTTCGATGCCACACGTCCGCTGGTAGCCGCCACCGGCATTGGTGTGGCTCGTGCTTCCCTCGATCTGGTGAAAGAGATGCTTGCACAGCAGGGGGTCTCAATTCGCTACGGTCTGCCGCGCCAGAAGCTGACAAACATCGAACGTGAGGTGATCGATATGGAAGTCATGCTTCGTTCGGCCTGGCTGCTGGTTATCAAAGCGGTCTGGATGGCGGATAACAAGCTGCCTAACACACGCGAAGCCTCTATGAGTAAGGTGCGCGCCGGTGATGTGGTGAACAGGATCACCCAGAAAGCGCTCGAGCTAATGGGTCCTATTGGCTACAATCGCGACCACCTGCTTGAAAAATGGTTCCGGGATGCCAAGATTACCGACATCTACGAAGGTACCGGGCAGATCAATCGTCTGATTGTGGCTCGTAATATTCTGGGGTTCCATGGCAGGGATTTGCGTTGAATAATTATGCGGATAACAATTTTTCAATCGATTCCTGAATGAAGAGTAGAACCTATCGTATAGCATATTGTTTATTTTATTAGTGTGTATTAGCGAATATTTGTGGAGTCCATTCATACATCATCGAAAGGAGGTCGTATGAAATACAAAGTAGACCATGCTGTCATCATCGGCGCCGGTACCATGGGTGCGGCAATAGCTGCCCATCTGGCAAATGCCGGGTTGCCCGTGACGCTGATGGACATCGTACCCAGAGAACTTACAGGCGAAGAAGAGAAAAAGGGCTTGACGCTGGCGGATAAACAGATACGCAACCGAATCGTACAGGGGGGATTGGATGCAGCAATCAAGTCCCGTCCAGCCAGCTTCTTCACCAAAGAACACGCCAGCCTGGTGTCGATCGGAAATCTGGAGGACGATTTTGATGTCATCGGAAAGACAGATTGGGTAATCGAAGTGATCATCGAGGACCTGCAGATTAAACGTGACCTAATGGCGCGAATAGACCAGGTCCGCGCGCCGCACACCATTGTGAGCACCAACACTTCTGGTATTCCAATCGCTTCCATAGCAGAAGGGCTCTCTGGAGGCTTCCGCCAGCATTTCCTGGGTACACATTTCTTCAACCCGCCGCGTTATCTCAAGCTGTTAGAGATTATCCCAACTGAGGAGACGCTGCCTGAAGTAGTCGAATTTATCAGCCATTTCGGAACCTACCGGCTCGGGAAAGGCATTGTGCCCGCTAAAGACACGCCCAACTTCATTGGCAACCGCATTTTTGCTGGATGGATCTCTTTTCAAATGGATTACATCCTGGAGAACGGCTACAGCGTTCCAGAGGTGGATGCCATCACAGGTCCACCAATGGGTCATCCCAAAACGGCGACTTTTCGCCTGCTGGATCTGATCGGACTGGATGTATGGGCGTACGTGGCTAAGAATTTAATCCCCTCCATACCACACGATGAACTTGCTCTGCGGTATATGAAGTCCGAAAAAGTGACCAACCTGCTGAACACAATGGTAGAAAACGGCTGGCTGGGTAACAAGACCAAACAGGGTTTTTACAAGCAGGTTCTAAGCGATGATGGGAAGAAGACTTTCTGGTCGCTGGATCTGCAAAATCTGGATTATGTTGAACCAAGCAAGCCACGCTTCGATTCGATCGGTAAGGCTAAGGACGAAGATGATCTTGGGAAACGATTAAAGTTAATCATAGATGCAGACGATCGTGCTGGGCAGTTGGTGCGCGCATTCACCTACCAGAGCCTGGCATATGCTTCGAAACGGATCCCTGAGATAGCAGACACACCAGAAACTATCGATAACGCCATATGCTGGGGATTTGGACACGAAGCCGGACCGTTCGAGATCTGGGACATGCTCGGTGTGGATGAAACCAGCCAGGCAATGAGGGACTCGGGTTTCCCCCCTGCAGAATGGGTTAATAAAATGCTAGAAAGTGGGACCGATACCTTCTACCAGTATGAACACGGATCAAAGGTCGGCGCTTTCAACCCACAGACAGGGGCATACGTGCCCATCTCTCGTCCCCCGGAACTAATCCTCCTGAAATCGTTAAAAGACACCGGTAAAGTCGTTTCTAAGAACCTGGGCGCGTCCCTGATCGATCTGGGCGATGGCGTGGGTTGTGTGGAGTTCCACACCAAGATGAACACCATCGACGAAGACATCATCACGATGATCGAAGAAGCCCTGGACCGCACAGATGCAGGGGAATTTGATGGATTGGTGATCGGTAACCAGGCGGATTATTTCAGTGCGGGTGCAAATATCTTCTTTGCGGTCATGGCTGCTAAAAATGAAATGTGGGACCAGCTTGATTTAATGGTCAAACGTGGTCAGGATCTGCACATGCGAATGCGCTACTTTCCCAAACCGGTGGTTGTGGCTCCAGCAGGTCTGGCGCTGGGTGGCGGTGCTGAGATGCCAATGCACAGCAGCAGAATAGTTGCAGCATCGGAACTGTATATCGGTCTGGTTGAGTTTGGGGTCGGGCTGCTGCCCGCCTGGGGTGGTACAAAGGAGATGGTTCGCCGGATCATCAACCCACCCATGCGGACGCAGAATACCGAGGTTCTACCATTCGTTCAGCGGGTGTTTGAGCAAATCGGTTTCGCCAAAGTGGCAACCAGCGCAGAAGAAGCGCGACAGTTTGGCATCCTCGGTCCCAGCGATAGAGTGGTGATGAACCGCGATCTGTTGATTGCGGAAGCCAAGCGGGAGGTGCTGCATATGCTGGCGGCTAGCTACCATCCACCGATGCCCGAAAAGATCTACGTAGCCGGACGGGATGTGCTCTCTGCGCTGAAGGTGGCTGTGTATATGCTGCGTGAGGGCGACTTCGTATCAGACCACGATAAGCTGATCGCAGAAAAGATAGGCTACGTCATGTGCGGTGGTGATCTCAGCAAACCTGCCTGGGTTGATGAGCAGTATATGCTCGACCTCGAGCGCGAAGCGTTCCTATCCCTGGCAGGGACCGAGAAAACCCAGCAGCGCATGTGGCACACGCTGCAGACGGGTAAACCGTTAAGAAATTAGATTTTTGTACACGGATTTGACGGATTGAAACGGATATTTAATAGATGATATTAATCACTTTTAGATGTGCATAAATGGTTTTTGAAGGTAAGCATAGTGATGTTACTGACAATATATTAAATGCATTCTTCAAGGTATACAATCAACTGGGTTTTGGTTTTTCTGAGAAGGTATATGAAAATGCATTGGTTATTGAGTTATCCAAGCACGGGCTATTATCTGAAGTGCAAAAAGAAATCCATGTGTATTACGAGAGTGCTGTTATTGGTGAATATGTAGTAGATGTTCTAGTTGATAAGAAAGTGATTCTTGAATTGAAGGCTGTTAAACGGATTTCGGATGATCACCATGCTCAGCTTTTAAATTACCTAAAAGCGTCAACGATCGAAGTAGGTTTGTTGTTGAATTTTGGTTTAAAGCCGGAATATATTCGAAAGGTGTTCGATAACAATCGAAAGGGAAACCTATCTTGGATAAAATCTAAAAAGAAAAATAAAAATCCGTAATACTCCGTGTCAATCCGTGTACTGATAAAAAGCGAGGTTAAAATGAAAACACTCAATTCAAAACATGATCCTGTAATTGTTGCGGCAGCCCGGACGGCTGTTGGGAAGGCAAAGCGCGGTTCTCTGGCGACTTATAGACCGGATGAGATGGCTGTGATGGTGGTGCAGGATTTATTACGCCGGGTAGAAGGATTTAACCCGGAGATGATTGACGATCTGATTCTCGGATGCGCATTCCCAGAAGGACCCCAAGGTATGAACGTTGCGCGCATGGTAGGTTTACGAGCTGGGCTTCCTGTCTCCGTACCTGCGGAGACCGTCAACCGTTTCTGCGCTTCTGGTGTCCAGAGCATCGCACACGCTGCGTTTGCGATTATGGCAGGGCAGATGGAGATTGCTATCGCCGGTGGTACAGAATCAATGACAATGGTGCCCATGACTGGTTTTAAGTTCGCGCCTGATCCACACCTGGCAGAGAATTATCCAGAAGCGTTTACCAATATGGGACTAACTGCGGAGAACGTAGCTGAGAAGTACGGCATAAGCCGTGAGGAGCAGGACGTCTTCTCGCTTCAAAGCCACCAGAAGGCAATCACGGCAATCGAAACAGGTGCGTTTGAGGAGCAGATTGTTCCATTAGAAGTTAATCTTATTGAGCCGGGCAGTAACGGGCACCCTGAAAATCGAACTTACACATTCAAGATCGATGATGGTCCACGCCGTGATACAAGCCTGGAAGCTCTCACGAGGCTCAGACCGGCTTTTAAACAGAACGGGACAGTCACGGCTGGCAACTCGTCTCAAATGTCTGACGGCGCGGCAGGGGTGATCATCATGTCGCGCGCGAAGGCTGATACGTTGGGGTTAAAACCACTGGTGCGTTTCATCGCCTACGCTGTTGGAGGGGTTCCGCCAGAAATTATGGGCATGGGACCCACAGCCGCGGTGCCCAAAGCGCTGGAACTGGCGGGACTGAGCCTTGACGAGATTGAATTGATTGAGCTCAATGAAGCCTTTGCCGCGCAGGGTCTGGCAGTGATCCGGGAGCTAGACCTCAACGTAGAGATCACCAATGTAAAC
This sequence comes from Anaerolineae bacterium, assembly GCA_030622805.1. Lineage (GTDB taxonomy): Bacteria > Chloroflexota > Anaerolineae > Anaerolineales > UBA4823 > JAUXFR01. The sequence continues at coordinate 7,722 of JAUXFR010000020.1, forward strand.
GGCGGCGCGATCGCTCTCGGTCACCCCCTGGGCTGCACCGGTGCGAAATTAACTGTACAGCTCATCAACGAAATGAAACGCAGAGACATACAGTTCGGCATGGTCACGATGTGCATTGGAGGAGGTATGGGCGCTGCGGGTATCTTTGAGAACCTGTAGTGAGTAGAAAAAAATCTAAATATACGAGAAAAGACCAAATTTGAAGGTAAACTATACGAGGAGCATACGATAATGACAGATTATACAATGGCAGAGCTTGTTAAGAACCACGAGAAAGCTTTCAAGCCCGAAGCTGCTGATGGTGTTGACGCAGTGATCCAGTACAAGCTGACCGGAGATGAAGGCGGCGATTGGATTATTACTATACACGAGGGAGAATGCACCACGGCGGAAGGAGTGGCTGAGAATCCCAACATGACCATGGCTGCCGATGCTCAAGATTTGAAGGATGTATTGTTGGGCAAGGCTAATGGCATGCAGTATTTCATGCAGGGAAAGCTTAAACTCTCCGGAGATCTGAATCTGGCGATGAAGCTGACCAGCTTTTTCAAGATGAGCTGATAGAGCTGAAAAGATCATGCGAGGCAAAATGAAGCTTCGCATGGAAGCGTTTTCTTATTGATCTGTATAAGCTGCAGGAACAACTGTTTCTTTAATTGCGTTCTGCAATGCTTCAATTTCCACATTAATATAGGCGATCACTTGCTCTAATTTGACGATATGACGCTCTTTCTGATCGCGTCGTTTCATCTCCACGCCGCCTTGTTTGAGTGCGCGCTGGCTGACGGTAATCCGGAGAGGTATGCCGATCAGGTCAGCGTCGTTGAACTTCACCCCCGGGCTCTCGTTACGGTCATCGTACAACACCTCGATCCCAGCCTCTACTAAATCTTCATAAAGTTGCTCAGCCACTTCCAAACTGGAGAGGGCATCTTCCCTTTGTTCTCCCTCTCCCTTATCCCTTAACCCCTTATCACCCTTCACTTTCCCTGCTAAAACCACCATATGCACCTGATATGGCGCGACGCTGATGGGCCAGATCAGCCCCTGTTCATCATGATGCTCTTCCGCGATGCATGCCAGCAGGCGCCCGCTGCCAATACCGTATGATCCCATCACGATGGGATGAGTTTCCCCTTTCCGATCCTGGTAGGTAGCGCCCAGCGCTTCGCTGTAGCGTGTCCCCAGCTTGAAGATGTTCCCGACTTCGACGCCGCGAACTGCTCTGAGAGGACTTCCGCACTCGAGGCATCGATCGCCCTCCTGCGCTGCGGTGATGTCTGCGATAATCTTCGCCTGATAATCTCGTCCGTAGTTTACGTTTCGCAGGTGGTAACCATCTTCATTCGCTCCCGCGACCAGGTTGGGTGACTCTGGGATAATATCATCCACCACGACGAGGACATTCTCCAGTCCGATAGGAGATGCGTAGCCGGGAACAGCGCCGATTGCAAGAATCTCATCCTCCGTGGCAGGGCGCAGTTCAGAAGCTTTGATAGCATTTGCCAGCTTGGTCTCGTTGACCTCCATGTCCCCGCGCACGATTGCGAAGACGAAGTGCTCTTGGTGCGATGCACTTTCCATGGTTGCAGCACCTCCTTCCGCGGGCATCGTTGCCATAATAAATACGGCTTTTGCGGTCCTGGATTCGGGTATGTCCAGAAATGCTGCCAGTTCTTCAATCGTTTTGCATCCGGGTGTGGCGACCTTCTCCAGGGATAATATTTCTTCTGGCGCCGAAGCTATCTTCTCAAATCGGGCGATCTGGCGGTTGGCAGCATATCCACAGGAATCGCAGAGCATAATTGTGTCTTCACCGACCGGGGTCAGATACATGAACTCGTGCGCCAGCTGTCCACCCATCATGCCTACGTCTGATTTAACCGCGATCACGTCCAACCCACAGCGGCGGAAAATATTAAAGTAAGCCTGGTAATGGGCGCGGTACTGTTTATCGAGCCCCTCCCAATCCGCATCCAGGCTGTAGCTGTCCTTCATGGTGAATTCGCGCACCCGGATCAACCCGGCGCGCGGACGGGGATCGTCCCGCCATTTCGTCTGAACATGGTACAGCAGCAGGGGAAGCTGCTTGTATGAACGGATTTCCTTACGTGACAGGTCTGCGACCACCTCTTCATGGGTCATGGCCAGCACCATGTCCCTGCCTGTACGGTCCTTGAAACGACCCATCTCAGCACCGATCTGGTACCAGCGACCGGTTTCCTGCCACAGCTCGGCGGGGTGTACTGGAGGCATG
>JAUXFR010000019.1 GCA_030622805.1 Anaerolineae bacterium
CAGCTAAGGATGTTGGACGTTGGATGCGCGATTGGCGCACATTTACCCGAGCCAGCGCTCAGGGGCAGTACCCGTTGATCAAAGTCACTTTCGCTGTGTTTTCCGCGCCCTGGTTCTCCGACAGATTAAACTGCCAGGTGGTCATTACGGTGCGCCATCCAGCGGCATTTGTCAGCAGCCTTAAACGGCTGGACTGGCCTTTTGAATTCGATCACCTGCTGTCCCAGCCCCTATTAATGCGCGATTGGCTGGAACCGTTCCGGATGGAAATGCAAAAATTATTGACGACCGGAGAGGATGTTATTGGCTCAGCCGCTTTGCTATGGCGGATGATTTACTATGTCGTTGATGCGTGTCGCGAAGAAAATGCTTCATTCCAGGTGGTACGGCATGAAGACCTATCCGTTGATCCTGTCAACGGTTTCCGCCAGCTTTATGAAAAACTGGGACTGCAGTTCACGCCAGATATCCAACAAATCATAGCCCAATCCAGCAGTTCATCGAATCCCCAGGAACGATCCAGGCGTACAGTGCACACTACCAAGTTGGACAGTCGTGCTAACATCGACAACTGGAAACGCCACTTAACCCCCGCAGAGATTGCACGCATTCGAACACTGACAGCGGATATCTCATCGCTCTATTACGAAGATAAGGAGTGGGAATAACTTTGGATACACATCCGCTCGTCTCCATAGTGACGCCCTCATACAATCAGGCGCAGTTCCTGGAAGAGACCATCCAATCCGTTTTTGATCAGAATTATGCCAACATCGAATATATCATCATCGACGGCGCATCCACAGACAACAGTCTTGAGATCATTAAGCGGTCTACGGACCGGCTGACTTACTGGGTTTCAGAACCCGATCAGGGTCAAACAGACGCTATCAACAAAGGTTTCGCGTGTGCCCGCGGTGAAATCCTGGCATGGATAAATTCAGATGACACCTATCAACCCCATGCAGTCAAAGAAGCGGTTGAATTTCTCAATTCACATCCAGAAATCGGAATGGTCTACGGGGACGCCAACCTTATCGACGAGAAAGGTGCAGTGATCGGAAAATTCCCCGCCCGGCAGACGGACTACCGCCGCTTGCGGCGGGGTTACGTGCATATTCCTCAGCAGGCTTCTTTCTTCCGTGCTTCTCTCTGGAAAGAAGTGGGGCCGCTCGATCCCACTTTCTACTTCGCTATGGATTATGATCTATGGGTTCGGATTGCACATCTGGCGCCCATCCATTACCATCCGCAGCTTTGGGCAAATTTCCGGCTGCACGGATCTGGTAAATCTGTCGTGGAAGACAGCCGCTGCTGGCCCGAAATGCTGCGTGTCCACCAGCGTGAGGGAGGTAATATGTTCTCCTGGTTGGTATTTAAGGCAAAGGTGCGACCGTTGGTTTATGGCTGGCTCCCAATGAGCCTTCGCATCCGGCTTCGGCGTCTGCTCTCATAGAAAAATCAGGAGAGATCGAATCATTTCATAGGCGTATGACCAGCAATAATAATCAATCCTCCACTTATCAATTAGCCAGATTCTGGCCTGTTCTTTATATCCTGATTGTTGCCGGGCTGCTCTATGCATGGTTCTTTGAGTGGGCTTATGACGATCCTTTTATCACCTATCGCTATGCTCAAAACCTGATCAACGGTGTTGGCTTTGTCTACAACCCTGGGCTGCGTGTGCAGAGTACCACTACACCTCTATTTGCACTGCTGCTGGCAGGTTTCTCTATCTTCTGGAGCGATCTCCCGAAGCTGGCGAATCTGCTCGGGGCGTTAAGCCTGGCAGTAGGCGCCGTCCTCTTTTGGGATTTGGCTCGCACATGGAAGACCCCAGTGGTTGGTTATGCAGCCCTGTTCCTGTATCCATTCTTTCCACTCTTACTCACCACAATGGGCTCAGAGACTCCGCTGTACCTGGCTCTCTGCCTTGGATCCTTTGCGGCATATGCGCGAGGAAGTTACACCTGGACAGCCATCTTCTCTGGGCTGGCAGTCTTAACCCGCCCGGACGGCATCCTGGTTCCCATAATCCTCGCCCTGGATTACCTTATCCGGGTACGACGTCCAATCCCCTGGAAAGCAGTGATCATCTTCACTGTTATTACCATTCCCTGGTTCATCTTTGCCTGGATCTATTTCGGAACCCCCCTTCCCGTCACATTAGCGGCTAAACAGGGTCAGGGCTCCATGGCTATCAGCGAAAAATTCGCACCTGGCTTGTTGACCACGGTCAAACCCTACTTAAGGGAATCGCACTACCGGATTGAGACTGCTCTGATGCTGATTGGTATGGGATATCTTATCTGGCGAGGTCGATTTGATACAGGAATCAGGCGATGGGGGGTATTCCTCGCCTGGCCAATTGTGTATTTCATCACCTACGCCTTGCTGGGCGTCAGCCGCTACTTCTGGTATTATGCTCCGCTCATCCCGGGTTTCCTGGCGCTGGTCGGCTTAGGAACGACCGGGATCGTCACACTCGCATTCTCAATCGCTGGCTACCTGACCAGGCGCTTCCAGACTGGAATAAAACCCGGGCGAGAGACCCTGAATCCGCTTTATACAGCGTTTGCAGTCGCTCTCATCGCCATCCTGGCGGTTTATCAAGTCGGAAATTTAAATCGCCTTCGCCAGCAGGTGAACGGTCGTTATCCGATTTACCGCCACGTTGGAGAATGGCTGAGATCCAACACGCCAGAAGATGTATCTGTGGGCACATTGGAGGTTGGAATCATCGGCTATTACGCGCAGCGACCGATGCTCGGTTTTGCAGGTTTGATCGAACCTGAGATAGCCGGGCAGCTTTCAAAAAATACAACTTACAGCGATTCAGCAATTTGGACACTTGAAAACTTACATCCAAATTACCTGGTTATACAAGAAGGTGTATTCCCGGAACTTGAATCCCGAACAGCCGATCACTGCCGGATTATTGAAAAGTTTCCTGGTGATCGCTATCACTATCAGCATAACCTGATCCTTTACGCTTGCAGCTTCTAAAATAGTCCGATCATGTACTGGTTGAAATTTAGACAAACATCGTATGGCGAACTCAGTGTACAATTAGGCATACGTGCATGGTCTACTCGATAACATGGATTTTATACATTCTACTATTCCTGATGTAATTATCATCAAGCCCAAAGTCTTCGGTGACGATCGTGGATTTTTCATGGAGACATTCCGCTCTGTGTCCTTTTCAGAAGTGGGAATTCCGACCGATTTCGTCCAGGACAACCACTCAGGATCGCGGCGTGGCACGCTGCGTGGGCTGCACTATCAGATTCGCCATGCTCAGGGTAAGCTGTTCCGCGTAATCGTTGGTGAGGTTTACGATGTCGCAGTAGATTTGCGCCGAAACTCGCATACGTTTGCGCAATGGGTAGGCATTCACCTGTCTGCGGAAAATAAGCAACAGCTATGGATTCCTCAGGGATTTGCGCACGGTTTTTATGTGCTGAGCGAATGGGCTGAAATCGTCTATAAGACTACCGATTACTATGCTCCACAATGGGAACGCTGCCTGCTCTGGAATGATCCAGATATCCGTGTTGAATGGCCTCTGCTGGATGAAGAACCACCTCTCCTGTCAGAGAAGGATTTACAAGGGATGCCATTTAACAAAGCTGATTTATATGACTGACATTGGACGACCTATGCAAAATGTTTTGATCACTGGAGGAGCCGGATTCATCGGATCGAATTTTGTGCACTTTCTCTTGAATAGAGACCCAGAAGTTGAGATCGTCAATCTAGATGCGCTAACATACGCTGGCAGTACGGAAAATTTAAAAGGGCTTTCTGATCCATCACGGCACAATTTTTTCCATGGTGATATTAACGACCGTACGCTGGTAGAACAAATTTTACGGGATCACCGGATTGACACGATCGTTCATTTTGCTGCTGAGTCCCACGTTGACCGTTCAATCCTGGGTCCCGAGCAGTTCATCCAGACCAACATCGTGGGTACACATACCCTGCTCAATGCCGCTCGCCATTTCTGGCTCCAGGAACAATCGATCGTTCCCGAACAACTGGCACAGCGTGTGCGCTTTCACCACATTTCGACCGACGAAGTTTTCGGATCACTGGAGCCTGACGATCCCCCTTTCTCTGAGAGCACACCCTATGCGCCGAATTCACCCTATGCGGCATCTAAAGCTGCCAGCGATCACCTGGTCAGAGCTTATTGGCATACATACGGTTTACCGATCACAATTACCAACTGTTCGAACAACTACGGACCCTACCAATTCCTTGAGAAGTTGATCCCTCTGATGATCACCAATGCACTCCAGGGGCTTCCGCTGCCAATTTACGGCGACGGTCTGCAAGTAAGAGACTGGCTATATGTAGGAGACCACTGCGAAGCGATCTGGACCGTGCTCCGCAATGGGAAACCCGGAGAGACTTACAACGTAGGAGGGGACAATCAACCATTCAATATCACCGTAGTAGAAACCTTGTGCGATATCCTGGATGAACTTCACCCAAACTCTGCCTACGCCCCACATAAAGAGCTCGTCCAGTCTGTCAAAGATCGCCCGGGACATGATCGACGTTACGCTATGGACATCACGAAGATCCATAAAGAGCTCGGTTGGACGCCAACCCACTCCCTGGCAGAAGGTCTAATGAAGACCGTCACGTGGTACTTGAATAATCCTGAATGGATCGAATCAATCCGAAGCCAGGAAGATTACCAAAACTGGATGAAAAAAAATTACATCAAACGAGGAGAAGAAACGTGAAAGGCATTATCCTTGCAGGTGGTCACGGAACCCGCCTATATCCTCTGACGATTACAGTCAGCAAACAACTTCTGCCCGTCTATGACAAACCAATGGTCTATTACCCATTGTCCATGCTGATGCTGGCTGGTATCCAGGAAATCCTCATTATCAGCACACCCGACGCATTACCAGCCTTCCGCGAGCTGTTATCCGACGGCAGCCAATGGGGATTACGTTTCAGCTACACGGAACAAGCTGAACCGCGCGGCCTGGCTGACGCTTTCCTGATCAAGCCAGATTTTATCGAGGGAGAACCTATCGCTTTAATCCTGGGGGATAATATATTTTACGGTCAGGGTCTGCCTGACACGCTGCGTAGCGCATCTCAACTTACACAAGGCGCCATAATTTTCGCTTATCCGGTGAAAAATCCCCAACGCTATGGCGTTATTGAATTCGATGAAAATGGCAGAGCACTGAGCATTGAAGAAAAGCCGAAGAAACCACGCTCACATTTCGCTGTTCCAGGACTTTATTTTTACGACAGGCAGGTGCTTGAGTTCGCTCAAAAGCTAATCCCCTCCGGGCGTGGAGAATTAGAGATCACCGACATAAACCGCGAGTACATGGAGCGTGGAGAACTGCAGGTAGAAGTGATGGGGCGTGGTATTGCCTGGTTAGATGCAGGCACTCATGAGACCCTTCTGCAGGCTGCAAATTTTGTCCAGACAGTGGAGGAACGACAGGGTATGATGATTTCCTGTCCGGAAGAAATCGCTTACCGGATGGGTTACATTGACGAGGTGCAGCTCCGTGAACTTGCGATAGCGCTCAACAACAACGAATATGGTGCATATCTACTGCACTTGCTGGAACAGGATATCCCCTTTCATATAAGTTAATCATGCGAATTTTACTTCTGGGCAAACACGGACAGCTGGGTTGGGAACTGCACCGCACACTCGCGCCGCTTGGCGAAGTCACAGCTCTGGATTTCCCCGAAATTGACCTGTCGCAACCCGACACCATCCCCGAAATGCTGCAGTTGCATAACCCACAGTTAGTAATCAATGCCACTGCTTACACAGCCGTAGATCGTGCCGAAAACGATCCTGATATCGCTATGGCAGTTAACGCTCGCTCTCCTGGAGTGCTTGCTGAATATACCGGGGAGATGGGGGCTGCCCTGATCCACTACTCAACCGATTACGTATTCGATGGTAGTAAAAACGCCCCATATCTCGAGTCAGACGAACCGAACCCGATCAATGTTTATGGAAAGAGCAAACTTGCCGGTGAGCAGGCAGTCCAGAATACTGGCGACGTATATCTGATCCTGCGCACCAGCTGGGTCTACAGTATGCGCGCAGACAGTTTTGTCAGCAAAGTTCTCAGGTGGTCACGCCAGCAAGAAAGCCTTCGCATTGTGACAGACCAGATCAGCAACCCGACCTGGGCAAGGATGCTTGCAGAAACCACTGCGCAGATGCTGGCGAAAGCCGACTCCGAGCTGATTGACTGGCTGGGCGAACGACGCGGCCTGTATCATCTGGCAGGATGGGGTTACACCAACCGTTTGAAATGGGCGCAATCGATCCTGAAATTTGATCCTGCACCCGAGAAACAGCTAACCAGGCAAATCATTCCAGCTGTAACGAGCGACTTTCCAACCGCAGCCCGGCGTCCACTGTTTTCAGCCCTCGATTGTGAACGGTTCGCTTCTACCTTCGGTTTGAGACTGCCGGACTGGCAACCCAGCCTGCAGCTGGCTATGGAGGCGACTTGATCAACAGCGTTGTAGCTTATACAACCTATGCCTGGGAGCACGCCATTGCGACTTTGCGCATCGTAAGCCCAATCGAACAGGCCGGTTTGAAGCTGATTCACGGAAACGAGGGGGATGAGATCCACCCAGAACGAGTTTCATCAGGCGATGCGGTCTTGATCCAGCGCGAGTTTCCAGACTACGCGCAACAATATCAGAAGATCATCACCAACGCCCGTTCAGAGGGGAAACCCATTATCTATGAAATCGACGATCTGCTGCTCGAATTGCCAGAAGAGCATCCCGATCAAGCGATCAATTATTATACGCCAGCGCTATTTCAGATATTACGCGCAGTATTGGAAGCTGATATTGTTACGACAACCACCCAAGAACTGTGCGACTACTACAAACAATTAAACAGCAATACGTTCGTACTCCAGAACTACATGGATGACCATACCTGGAAACCGCGCAAGTTATCTGTCCAGACAGACAAAGAACCCATCATTATCGGCTACATGGGATCTTCCACCCACACACCCGACCTGGAACTCATCACGCCCGTTCTGAACCGCTTACTCACGCGTTACCAGGAGCGAATCCGGCTTCAGTTTTGGGGCGCCGAACCGCCGTCGACGATTAAGAACCATCCACGAGTCTCCTGGACACCGTTGCTGATCAAGAATTACGCTGAGTTTGCTGCTTACTTCACAAAACAGGAATGCGATATTTTCATTGCGCCGCTGGTCGACTCGTTCTTCAATCGCTGCAAGAGCGCGGTTAAATACTTCGAATACAGCATATTGGGGATACCCGGTGTATACAGCCGCATCGCCCCTTACCAGCACGTGATCACAGATGGTGAAAACGGTCTCTTAGCTTCAAACTCAGAAAAATGGGAAATGCATCTACAGACTTTGATCGATGAACCTGGACGCCGTTTTGAGATCGGGGCTAAGGCGCAAAACAATGTTCTCGAAAACTGGTGTATATCACAACACGCACACCAATGGATTACAACTTATCAGCAAGCCTTTGATGTCGCCACCGATGAGGACGGAAAACAGCAGAAGAATCAATTAGTACAGACACATATTCGAGCAGCCGCGCAGGTCAAAGAGTGGCAGGACCAGCTTGTGGCAGTTTCCAGGCAAAAAGACCGGCAGATCAAAATTATGGAAGCTGAATTGGCAGCCATCAAAAACAGCAGGAGCTGGAAAGTACTGCAGTTCCTGCGGTACAGTACGCCCAGACGTACGCCATCAGAAAGCAAAGAAGAACCGGACAACCATGATAAAGATGCATCAACCTCCTAAGAGATTGACCAGACAGCCTTCCCTATCCTGATGCCAACAGCAACGCACCCACACAAAGATCGCATGGTCAGCATCGTCATCCTTACTTACAATAATATCGACCTGACGCGCATATGTGTGGAAAGTTTAATCCAATACACCCAATACACGCCTCTCGAGATGATCTTTGTGGATAACAATTCGCAGGATGCTACACGATCCTATCTCAAAGAAGTCGAAAAAAAGCATATGAACGTGCAGTTGATCCTTAATGAGGAGAATCTGGGGTTCGCACATGGCAATAATCAGGGCGCTGACGCCGCCCAGGGTGCATTCATCGTCTTCCTCAACAACGATACTGTTGTCACGCAAGGCTGGATGCAGGGGCTGATACGCCATCTGGACGATCCAGAATCAGGCATGGTGGGTCCGGTCACCAACAGCTCCGGCAATAAAACCAGAATCGCTGTCGATTACGAAACCCTGGACGAGATGCACCGCTTTGCTGCGGAACACACTGCCAGACATTCCGGTCAATCATTTGAGATCAGGATGCTGCCCTTCCAATGCGTTGCTCTGAGACGTTCGGTTTTCGAAGAGATCGGCCCTCTGGATGAAACTTTCGGCATCGGGATGTTTGAAGATGATGACTATGCCATACGACTGAGACAGAAGGGATACAAGATTCTTTGCGCCGAGGACGTGTTCATCCATCACTGGGGAAGCGCCAGCTTTTCAAAGATCGGTTTTACAAACTACTGGCAGCTTTTCAAGCAAAATCGCATAAAATTTGAACAGAAATGGGGTGAGGAGTGGATACCACACACACACCGCCCGGAGCTCATCCCTCAGCAGTACCGCATGTATCTGGATAACGCCATCCAGTTTTCGGACGTAATCCTCGACATGGAGAAGCGAACCGAAGGGCAGCGCCTGGAGCTGCAGAATATCTATTCCAGCAACAGTTGGGCTCTCATACAAAAGCTTCAGCGTGTTCGGCATTTCTTCATCCCGGAGCACAGCCAGCGGGAAAGGCTTCTTCACAAATACGTCCACTCTGTACGCCGCACAAAACAACTGCAAAGAACCACGCCCTCCCTTACAGCTTCACAGAAACCTGAGCGCGACCGTCAGACAACGGTTCCTCGAAGCAGGCATCAACAACCAGCTCATCAGCCCGGTATAGCTGCTCAATCGATAATTGTTGGGGACACCGAACTCAAGATGCGTTATCCCTGGCCCCTGGTCTCCGTGATCCTGCCGGTCTACAACCATGCAGACATGCTGGAATCGGCGGCAAACAGCGTCCTGTTCAGTTCATACCCAAACATCGAATTGATCGTCATTGATGACGGCTCAACGGACGACATCGAACCGGTCCTCAGGCGAATGCACAATAACCCGCGGGTCCACATATACCGCCAACCCAACCAGAAGCTTCCACGAGCTTTAACGCACGCACATCAATTCGCAAGCGGGGAATTCATCACCTGGACGTCTTCAGATAATCTGCTGATGCCCGAGACGATTGAACGCCTGGTGAATGGATTATTATGCCATCCCGAAGCGATACTCGCCTATGCCGATGTGCGATTGATCGATGACCAGGGAAACCGGCTGCTCGATAAGACTTATCGCCCTCAGAACCTGGATCCCGACCACCCGGATATACTGCGTTTGTACACCGATGCTCTCCCGCTCTCCTATGAAGCGGACAATTACATCAACGCCTGTTTCCTTTACCGCAGAGATGCCGCGAGTGCATTAGAAGGACATTTCGCGGACGATCTGCGTGGATTGGAAGACTTTGACTTCTGGATGCGCATGCAGAAGGGTGGAAAATTTACCCACATCCACAACCAGGAACCCCTATACGAGTATCGTGTCCATCAGCGAACCATGAGTCACAAGATACTCACACAGGAACCGGAGTTGTCCGCACATGTAGAACGCATTGATAATCTGATGGAATACGAACAACGACGCCGGGAATACGCCGATAGTCGCTGGCGCCTGCTCCTGGATGATTCTCTTTCGGACAAAGATAAGCTCGAGATAGAATGTATCTCGCAGCACTTAGCTGTCGACACTCAACCAACAACAAGTCAGCTTGAACCCGGCACGAAGCGACTGCGTATCACTTCCAGTGAAACCCGAGGAACTGAAATCGTATATGCGCGGCTGC
>JAUXFR010000183.1 GCA_030622805.1 Anaerolineae bacterium
ATACCCATGCTGAGCCTGATTTTGTTGCGGCATAGTTCCCCAATATCAGTACAAAGGGCAGCGCAATGATGATGAACGATAGCCAACTTGCTTTGGAAAACCGGGCAGGAGCTGTGGTTGTTTGCGATATGATCCGCCGTAGAGAAAGTACAACTGATGGCAGCAGCAGCAGGCCCCCCGCCGCCGCACTGGCAGCAGTTATGAACAGAGGCGTAGAAGCTGCCGTCCCCGCGATGGTCTGGATGCCTCCCAGCAGCCCAACCAGCGTGGTCATTAACGCCACGCCCCAGAGTACGAGCACCCCTAACAGGCTGAGTACAAACTGGAATATTGTAAGCCAGCGGGTCTTCGGATGGCTCGAGATAGGAGATTGCGGGTTTGCTGGTAAATCTGCTTGCTGCATTGCAACTTTTTAGAAAATCGCAGGTTAGTGAAAGAACTGAACCTGCGATCTCTATTTGGTACGATTACTTCTCATCAACCGTCACGCTGATGATTAGCGTGCCGGAAGGTTGACCCCCACCCTGTGAAGGATCGCGCGGCATGAATTTTTCAACGACATCCATCCCCGAAATCACGCGTCCAAAGATTGTATAGCTGCCGTCCAGTTCTGGCACTGGCCCATAAGTGATGAAGAATTGGCTTTGATTGGTGTTGGCGCCATGGTTAGCCATACCCAGTACACCCGCACTGTCGAACAGCAGGTCTGGATGAACCTCGTCGGCAAATTGATAACCTGGCCCACCCAAGCCCGTATTGCTGGGGTCACCAGATTGTGCGACAAAATCTGGGATAACGCGGTGGAATGTGACCCCGTCATACCAGCCTTCCTGAGCCAGGAAGACAAAGCTATTGACCGCCAAAGGAGTACGATCGGCATAAAGTTCTAAGACAATGTCACCCTCTGCTGTTTCCAGTGTAGCAGTATATTCCTTTTCCGTATCGATCACCTGGGGTGGGCAGTCATCATACTGGCGTTTCTCCAGCAGGAAAAAATCGACAATGCCAGCCAGGTCCTGGTATGCCATTGAAGATTGGTAAGGTCGTCCATTAAACAGTAAGAAGGGCGTTCCCGGCAGCCCGATACTCGATCCATCTTCCCATGCCGCTTGCACTTTTTCCACAATTGGATCGCTGGTCAGGTCTTCAGCGAATTGGTCAGCATCCAGGGAAAGCTCTTCAGCGGCGGTAACCAACCAGTCAGCGAACTGGTCGACAGTCAGACTTGCCCATTCACCCTGCCGATCGAAGAGCAGATCGTGCATCTGCCAGAAGCTGTCCTGGAGTCCGGCGGCTTCAGAGGCCTGTGATGCCATAGCAGCTTTGTCATGGATGCTGTTGAGGGGGAAGTGGCGGTAAACGATACTTACTTCTTCGGAGTAGTCGGCTCTTAATTGCGCCAGCACGGGCGCTATTGTTGCGCAGTATGGTCACTGGAAGTCGCTGTATTCCACGATTGTAACGTCGGCATCCAATGGTCCTTTCACCCAGTCGTCTTCACTGACGGCTGTGAATTGGGCTTGCTGTGTTGGATCGATAGGCGGAAGCAGACCCACGACTGTACATTCGCTTATGTCCCCTGAAGCTGCAGGGAGCTTCTCTGATTCGGTGCCTTCAGATGTGGGTGAGATTGGCTTGGGAGCGTCAGTAGTCTGTGCCACCGGTTCGGTATTGGAAGCTGTGGTCTGATCGCTTCCCGAGCAGGCAGCCAGGACAAGTATCAGTAATAATAATAGTAAAAGATATGTTTTTTTCATTATTGGTTTCTTCCTGTAGGATTTTGGATATTGTCGCCCCATTTTACCAGCAAGGGTGTAATTACAGGTTAGGTGAGCATTAATGCAGGTTTGGACGGATCGGATGACTTGCTCCGGAAGAACTCCTTTGCTCTACCGCTCGTTCAAGCTGATCGAAAGACGTCATCCAGGACATAGTGTTCAGGAAATCTGCCAATGAATCGCTGTTGGCACGCAGTTCCCGCACCGCAGCACCGACAGGATCCTCGCCGGCTGCACCGCCTGGCAGGTCTGCGTAAGCGCCGTAAAATGCGAAATAAGCCTGGTTGAGCTTGCGAATCAGGTAGCCGTTTTCCCAGAAAATCTTACGACGCACCTCCATATACAGCTCGGCTTCTTCAATTTTGCCGTCCTCAAGCAGTTTATCGACATTGACCCGAGTAGCGTGCATTTCTGCCCTGAAGTCGAAAACGGGCGGCTCTGGTGCGGGTCCGGGTTCATCAGAGTCGCTCAGGGGGGGTGGGGGCGGCGGTGGTACAAACTCCGGATAGTAGCGCTCTAAAAGAGCAAGTCCGATTTCCTTTCCTGCAATGGAAGCTGCTGTCTCGTTCATAGTACGCAGCTCAGGACTTGTGAAATAATTAAGCCCGAGCGGTCGCAGGCTGAGGATGTTGTGGGTCCATTCGTGAGCAATTACCTCGGTCAGCCAGTTGATATTGCTTGTTTGATTGATCATGGTCGGATAGAGACCAATCCCTCCAATTCCGACCACGAGGGAGGAAACATCCAGTGCACCATCCACCTGCTCTTCCAGGACGACGTGCTGGTCGACGGTTATATCTGGGATCAAAGATATATCCGCTTCCTGGCGGATTTCATCTCGTGGACTGATGATTAGTGCCCAGGGCAGGGCAGTGCTGTGATAGAGCACGGGTGGAACAGGTTGACCGCCAAATGTCAGATCGAGGTCTGAAGCCACGCTGCTCAATTGGGTTTGCAGGATTGCTTCCGCAACCGGTGCGACCTGATCGCGCTGCGCGTAGAGGTCATCTAATGTGGTGCGGAGATCTGCAGAAGCGCTTTGAGGATCGCTGATGTTTGGGTCAGCGAAGACCACGTTCAGTTGAGCTTCAACCCGCTGGATCTGATGGATGAGTCCTAAGTAATCGACCACCAGTTGGTGCTGCGAATCGCTGGAGATGTAGTTGTCTGATCCAAGGGCGAATTGACCCAGCTTGACTCGCAATGCATCCAGTGTCCAGCCAACGAAATCGAATTCGATTTGCCTGGTAAATGCGCGCGCACGTTGAGCCAGATCCCCGGGCGGCATGTTGCTGCTGCTGAGGATCAATATCGCCAGCAAGATAACGGCTCCCACGCGTAAAGTTTGTCGCAAGATATTCCAAAAATCCATATTGTTTGATTGTACCACTCCGCATTACTCTGGATTCCAAATGGACAGGGATGTAAATCAGCGGTTAATATCAGAATTAACATCAAGTCCCATCGCTTACAGGACGTGCTATAATTCCCTGACGACCGGACGGAGCTAATTGTTCCGCTCTGTGTCTAAGAATCCGATTAACGATCGGGTAAAAACTTCAACAAGATAACGGAGATCGTATATTGCGATGAATTTCCTGATCACTGGTGCTGCCGGGTTTTTGGGCTCACTCCTGGCAAATTTCCTGGTACGTGAGGGGCATCAGGTGCGGGGGATTGATGACCTTTCCGCTGGCGATCCGCAGGCTCTCGCTCCTGATGTGCTGTTTACTCGCGGCGATGTGAACGATCGCCCAAAACTTTGGACATTGCTGCAGGAAGTTGATTGTGTGTATCATTTGGCGGCGCGCGTGTCGGTGCCCGAGTCGGTGCTTTACCCGCGTGAGTACAACGCCACCAACGTAGGGGGTACGGTCAGCTTGATGGAAGCCATGCGCGATGTAGGGGTGCGGCGTGTGGTGTTCATTTCTTCTGGGGCGGTGTATGGTGAGCAGGAAAAGCAGCCTGTCACAGAAACGGCGTCTCCTAATCCACAATCTCCGTATGCAGTCTCTAAATTGGCTGCTGAGCATTATGTACGCACGATTGGTGACCTATGGGGCATCGATACGGTCAGCCTGCGTGTATTTAATGCTTATGGACCAGGTCAGCGACTGCCTCCATCCCACCCGCCGGTGATCCCGTTCTTTTTGAGACAGGCGACTCGCGGCAGCAGCCTGGTGATCCACGGCTCCGGTGAACAGACGCGCGATTACGTCTTTGTAGATGATGTAGTCGCTGCTATGATCGCTGCTTCCACCGCGCCGGGTCTGGATGACCTGGTCATTAATGTGGGCAGCGGTGTTGGGACGAGCGTAAGTGAGTTGGTGCGCTACATCAGGGAAACAACCGGAATGACCGCCGAAGCGATTGAAAACCCAAAAACATCCC
>JAUXFR010000042.1 GCA_030622805.1 Anaerolineae bacterium
CTTTGCAGAGATGTGCACTGTGAAATACGCCATCGCCACATCATCCGGAACAACCGCCCTGCAAACCACGCTCCTGGCGCACGGCATCGGTCCCGGGGACGAGGTCATCACTTCGCCATTTACCTTCATCGCCTCCGCCAACAGCATGCTCTTCACCGGAGCGCGTCCGGTCTTTGTCGATATCGATCCTTTTACTTTCAATATCGATCCATCCCTGATCGAAGCCGCCATCACACCTCACACAAAAGCTCTCATGCCCGTCCATCTCTACGGTCTTGCCTGCGATATGGAGCCCATCATGGATATCGCCAGGCGACACGACCTGCTGGTCATTGAAGATGCCTGCCAGAGTCACTGCGCTGTTTACAAAGATCAGCGCGTCGGCTCATTTGGCAGCGGGTGTTTTTCACTTTATCCCACCAAGAACATCACGGCTGGCGAGGGCGGCGTGATTACTACCTCAGATAAGACCTTTGCTGAAAAATGCCGTATGATCCGCAACCACGGAATGGCCAGGCGCGACGAACAGGATATACTCGGATTCAACTTCCGCATGACGGACATCCACGCCGCCATCGGGCTTGAACAATTGAAGAAGCTGGAGGGCTTCAACCTATCTCGCCAGGCGAACGCTCACTATTTGATCAAAAACCTGCAAGGTGTGGTCGTTCCGTTTGTACCCCGAGATTGCCAGCATGTTTTCAACCAGTTCACCGTGCGCGTACTGGATGGCAGGCGGGATGAACTAAAACAGCATCTTTCTGATCACGGGATCAGCTCGATGATCTATTACCCACTGCCTGTTTATCGGCAGTCCTATTACATCAAGCAGCAGGGATACGATCTGCACCTGCCCAATGCAGAGCGCGCTGCGGCTGAGGTTCTATCCTTGCCAGTACACCCAGGCTTGAACGAAGGCGATCTTAAAAAGATCATTTCCAACGTAAATAGCTTCTTTACCGAAGATGTTCTATGAAAGACACAATCTCAGAAATATGCACAACAATAACCTGTTGAAAGTAGCCGTGATAGGGGTCGGTTCGATGGGTCGTAATCATGCCCGTGTTTATAACGACCTGGATGGAACGCACCTGGTCGCTGTCGCTGATAACGATATGCAGATTGCTTCAGATGTTGCTGCCGATTACGGTGCCAGCGCATACACATCTTATCAAGACCTGCTGGCGTCAGAGAGTCCGGATGCCGTATCCATCGCCGTCCCCACCGCCCTCCATGAGCAGGTCGCATTGGATGCCTTAGAGGCAGGTTCTCATGTCCTGATCGAGAAACCGATCGCCTCAACGATGGAAGCCGGTCAACGGATAATTGACCGGGCGCGCAGGCTGGGACGAAAATTGATGATCGGTCATATTGTGCGCTTCAATCCCGCCATCCAGGAGCTCAAACGCAGGTTGGCAGATCATGAATTGGGTAAGATCTTTCAGATCGCCTGCCGCAGGGTTGGTCCATTCCCGCCGCGCATCCGCGATGTAGGGGTGGTGGTGGATCTGGCCTCGCATGATCTGGACCTGATGCGTTACCTTACCGGGCTGGATCCAATCCGCGTGTATGCCGAGATTGAACAGCAAATTCATACCGAACACGAAGACCTGCTGCTGGGGCTGCTGCGCTTTCCCGCCGGTTTGAGTGCCTCGTTGGAGATCAACTGGCTTACGCCGGTTAAAGTGCGTGAAGTCCTGGTATTGGGAGAGCGCGGTATGTTCCGTGTCGATGATCTCACGCAGGACATTTATTTTTACGAGAATGCTTCTGCCGGTGGCGATATTTGGTCCGCCCTGCGCACTTTGAAAGGCGTCAGTGAGGGCACCATGACCCGTTATCCCCTGCAGCGCTATGAACCGCTCAGAGCAGAACTGCAGGCTTTCGTTGATTCGATCGCTGCCGATGAGCCAGCGCCTGTCAGCGGTGATGAAGGTTTAGCAGCGCTGCGCCTGGCACTGGCTATGGTGAAATCGGGACAAACCCATCAGGTGGTTGAGGTGGCTGATGTCGCTGCTTGAACTCAGGGACAGAATCCACAGTCGCGAGGCCGTCCTGGGTGTTGTTGGGCTGGGTTATGTCGGTCTGCCGCTGGCATGCGTTTTTGCAGATGCCGGTTTTAAGTGTATCGGAGTAGATATCCAGCAGGAGCGGGTGGACAGCATCAATGCAGGTCGGTCTCCAATCGAAGGTGAAGAGCCCGGTCTGGACGAACTTCTGAGCAAGGTGCTCCGCGCTGGTGGATTGCATGCCGCAACGAGCTATTCAGCCCTATCCAGCGCGGATGTGATTTTTATCGCCGTCGAAACACCTGTGGATGACCAACACCTGCCCGACTACTCTGCCTTGACTTCTGTCTGTCGTATGCTGGGTCCGATGTTGAAGGCTGGCGCGCTGGTAATCGTCGAATCCACACTCTCACCCGGAACGACCGATAACCTGGTACGTCAGGAACTGGAAGCCGCCTCCATGAAGCAATGCGGTGTGGATTTTTTCCTGGGCACCTGCCCCGAGCGCGTCATGCCTGGAAAGCTGCTCGCTAACCTGCGCACGATGAACCGCGTCTGCGGCGGCACTACACCAGAGACAGCCGATGCGATGGTTGAGCTCTATGCCACAGTAGTGGATGCGGATCTGGACCCAAGCGATGCGCTCACGGCTGAGCTGGTTAAGACCACCGAGAATGCCTACCGCGATGTGCAGATTGCCTTCGCCAATGAGATTGCTTTGATCTGTGAGGCTACAGGGGGAGATGTCTGGCGAGTGCGTGATCTGGTCAACAAAAGTCCGTTTCGCTCGATGCATCTGCCTGGTGCCGGCGTCGGGGGGCACTGCATCCCCAAAGATCCCTGGTTGTTAGCGTCCAGCGTGCAGGGTAAGGATGTTCCACTGCGTGTTATCCCTGTCGCGCGAGCGGTGAATGATCGTATGCCCAACCATATGTTGGAATTGCTGCAAAGTGCCCTGCAGGAAGCCGGTCGCAGCTTACGGAGTGCGCGCATACTGATCCTGGGTTACGCCTATCTGGAGGATTCGGATGACGTCCGCAACAGCCCCAGTGCAGTCTTTATCCAGCATCTTCAGAGCGCTGGTGCTACTGCAGTTGTTCATGATCCCTATATAACCGAATATTCTGGAAATATTTTCACCAAAGCACAGGACACGGATGCTGTGGTGATCTTTGTCCGCCACAAACATTATCTCGATCTCGATCTTGTCAGGTTGAAAAGAGTTCTGCAATCACCGATTTTAATCGATGGGCGTAATATTATCGACCCGGCAGATGCTATGGCCTCAGGTTTTATATTCCGCTCACTGGGGCGGGTGATCCATGAGTAAAACCGGTTTTCGCCACAGAGTCCTAAGAGAACTCAACGATATTATATGAAATACTGAGTGAACTCTGAGATCTCAGTAGTGATTAAATGCCATCGCATGGGCTACAATATAGAAATGCAGAGATAATGATTGCTACAAAAATCAGGAAAATGGAGTAAATAAATGAAAGTACTGGTTACTGGAGGGGCTGGCTTTATCGGATCAAACGTGGTTGATCTCTATATCGAGCGCGGCTACGATGTGGTGGTCGTGGATAACCTTTCGACTGGTCGCGAGTCAAACCTAAATCCACGCGCGAAGTTATACAAACTGGACATCCGCAGTTCTGAGATAAGCGAAGTGTTCGAGCGCGAGCGACCTGACTACATCAACCATCACGCTGCCCAGATCGATGTGCGCCGCTCGGTCACCGAACCGATCTTCGATGCTGATATCAATATCAACGGTTCCATCAATCTGCTCGAAAATGCCCGCAGGGTTGGAGTGCGGCGATTTATTTATATTTCCTCTGGTGGAGCCGTGTACGGTGAGCCTGAATATCTACCCTGCGATGAAGCGCACCCGATCAATCCGATCTGTCCGTACGGCGCCAGCAAACACGTTGTTGAACATTATCTTTACATGTACAAAGAGATCCACGATCTGGACTACAGCGTGCTGCGCTATGCAAATGTTTACGGTCCCCGCCAGGATCCGCTCGGAGAAGCCGGTGTGGTCGCAATTTTTACCGGGAAGATGCTTGCCGGTGAGCAGGTGGTTATCAATGGTGATGGTGAACAGACACGCGATTTTATTTATGTTGGAGATTGCGCGGCAGCTAACCTGATGGTGACTGAGGGGGAGAATGTCAGCGGCATCTACAATCTGGGCAGCGGCGTGGCGACTTCAATCAATGAAATCTTTAGCACGCTGAAGGACGTCACTGCGTATCAAAATCCACCCATTCATGGTCCGGCTAAGTTGGGAGAGACGCGCCACATCTATCTTACTGCAGAAAAAGCGAAGCAAGAGCTAGGCTGGCAGCCAACCATCGGGTTACTCGACGGGCTGGAAAGGACAGTGGAATACACCAGGGAAGCAGGAGCGTCATAACAAATCGATTCCCTTCATCGTTCTTTATTTAAAAATTTTCCAGTACTTTCGCTTCCATCCATCACCAGGCGATTCAAAGCGTGACCATGAGTAGCCACGTTTAATTAAGACCTCGTGCGCGGATGTATCCTTATCCACATTACCCGGGCAGAGGATCACACTTCCGCCCACTTCGGTCACTCGCTCTAACTCATCGCACTCTACTTCCGGTACGGTACCGAAGACAAATCCTCCCATAGACACATCCGCAAACCCGGCGGGGAACGGGATATCTTCCAGCAACCCATCAACCGGGTAAACATTATCTAATCTCAATCTGTGAGCCTTCTGCTTCATGTAATCCCTCAGGTTACTGACAGGTTCTACAGCAAAAACGGCGTGTGCAAAAGGAGCTACGGTGAAAGCTAATCTGCCGGTTCCGGCACCGATATCGAGCACTGTTTTGCCTCTGAAGTCAACCATATCAAGCAGTTCACGCGAGTCCCACCTCAGAAATTCGTGAGTATCGTAAATCTCGGGATCGAGGGCATACACCAGCAAATCATTGATGCTCTGCAGGACTTCCTGTTCTGCCTGGTAAACGGCTTCAGTAGAGGCAGCGGTGATTTCGTGAGCCGTAACCTTGTCCAGCCAATCTGTGATATCGGGGCATTTATGATGCATGTACCATTTCACGACAGGGTTGGCTTTCAAGGCAGTCGCCAGCGCATCTTCCGGCACCCAGCCTGGGAACCAGCTTAACTGGACACGTTCGAGCAGCAGCAGATTATTAAACGATAAGGTAGTGGTGTCGATCCAATTGAGACGCATAGGTTTTTCGCCTCCACAGCGAGCTGGATATATTATGAGAACACACTGGTCATTATTTCAGCAATTAAATCACAAAATCACATATTTTCACATACGTAGATTTACCGCATTGATAATTGGCGGTTCAGAAAAACAGGAATAATGGTATAGTTAAGAGCATTTTTTTTACAGAATAATTGATTATATCGTTGGGAACGGGAAAAGGAGTGAACCAAATGGGGAGTTGTTTGAAACTACCCTGAGAATTCACCAGAAACAACCAGCAAAGAAGCAGGTTGTAATCATGAGCCATAGGAGAATGGGTTGTATGCGTTTACTACCGGTAGGCTCAGGTGCCAGTTCGCTTTCAATTAGGTCCTGCGAGTTAAATATTTCAGGGAGTGGGATATTTAATAAAATCTCGCACAGCATGTCCGGACCCAGACATCCGCGAATATATCCCTCGCTTGTAGAAAAGACCGATCCCCATAATCTGATACACCGTGAAAAGCTTGTGAAATGTATATTTCAGGAGCAATACATCTCGCTTAAACCACCTGTTGTATACAGGGTGATTATCGGGGCAAGCAACAAGCCGCTGTTCTATCAACCCGCAATCGGAAGGAGCGCATCATGAAGCAAACAGACATCAATAACATCCTTGACCAGGTTCGTGATGCATTAACCAGAGACGATTGGTCCGCAGCTGCCGCTCTAGTTGAGGCATTGCGACCACCGGATCAGGCAGACGTTTTTGAGGAGTTATCACCACAAGATCAGGAAGAACTGCTGCCCCGGCTTGACCCAGAGGACTCTGCAGACATCCTGGAGGAGCTGGCAGATGAGGATGCGGCTGAGATCGCAGAACGGCTAGATGCTGGGGAATTAGCTCGCATCCTGGATAAGATGGAACCTGATGAAGCCGCTGACCTGCTCGGAGATATATCCCAGGAACAGGTGAATGAGGCGTTAGCGGTCGTTCAGACAGCAGAAGAGATCATCCCCTTGATGGAATATCAGGATGAGACAGCCGGTGGTCTGATGACCTCAGCAGAGATCGTTCTGCATAAGGACATAACCGCGGAAACCGCCATCCGGCACCTACGCACGATTTCTCCGGATACTGAAAGCGTTTACTATCTGTTCGTGGTTGACGATGAAGTTAAGCTTGTAGGTGTGATCTCTCTGCGGCAGCTCATCCTTTCGGACCCGTCTGCGAAGATCGAAGACATTATGGACCCTGAAGTGCTGTCTGTCTACGCGAGCACCGATCAGGAAGAAGCGGCGAGGTTGATGGCGCGCTATGACCTTCTGGCGATGCCCGTGGTTGATGACAGCGGTTGTTTGCTGGGTGTGATCACTCACGATGACCTGGTCGACGTGCTTGAGCGAGAGGCAACCGAAGACATCTACCGTTTAGGTGGTGTTCCGGATGAGCAGATCACTGAGGAATCCGTCTCCGGCGGGCTGCGTACCAGGCTTCCCTGGTTAATTCTAAATCTGGGGACGGCTATGGTCTCTGTCATAGTGCTCAGCCTGTTCGAAAACACGATCGCGGCAGTGGCTATCCTGGCAGCATTTTTCCCCATCGTTGCCGGAGTCAGCGGCAGCGCTGGGACGCAGACCATGACAGTTACCGTGCGCGGACTGGCGCTGGGTGAGATCAATCGTCGTAATGGATACCGGAATTTGGTACGCGAGATATTAATTGGGCTGGTTGATGGTCTGGTTCTGGGTTTGTTGGTCGCCGTAATTGCATACTTCTGGAAGGACCTACCCATTTTAGGATTGGTGGTCGGTGTGGCTGTTTTCTTGAACATGATCACTGCGGCTGCTGCGGGATTTCTGGTTCCGATGGGTTTCCAGTTTATTAAGATCGATCCCGCGCTTGCTTCCCCCGTTCTGGTGACGACCCTGACAGATACGTTTGGATATTTCGTCTACCTGGGATTTGCTACAATAGTAATAATCAAATTCCTCTAATCAGCTTACCGGAGTTTTCACAGGTAACCACCAGGGTCCGATCTTCAACGGAAAACCATTGTAGTTCCCCTGCCATTTTAATTTGGGGAACGATTTTTTATTCCTTCACTTCACCTAGAGAATAGATTCAGATGATATTGTTCATCGGACCTGGCGTGGGACTGATAGTAATACCAGCGATTTAGCCCAGTGCGTGCGCCTGGTTGGCTTCATCAGGAGATGGCTTCATCAGGGGATGAAGGAACAAGGATCAGTCCCATATCGATGCCTGCACTAGTTGATTTTCCAAACTTCCAGCCCATGTTCACTGATCTGGGTTGGGATATGACTGTAGTCGGGGTTCTCAGCTTCGATCTCCCCAATCATGGCGTATTTCATCTCGTCGTATTGATTGCACAGGATCGTAAGCGAACCACCTTCTCCTCCAGCACCGTTCACCTTCCATCCCAGCGCGATGAACTTCCTGGCGATTTCGATAACTCTGGCTGCGTCTGAGCCGATCAGCTTTGGGTGCAGTCTGCGCTGGGCTTCCGTATTCTCGATCATCGCGGCGCCAAGCGCGTTGAAATCTCCTTTTGCCAGGGCGTCTCGTGATAATGGCGCAGTTCTACGTAAATCCTCAAGCTGCTGGCAATCTGGACCGGCATCTTCAAGAGAGCGGATAACCATCTCATGTATCCTGGTCGACGAATGGGATTTGCCCAGGTAAACCAATACAAGCCGGCGATCCAGTTCCTTTGAGAACCTTTCCGAGAGTTCGATCCTGGATATCGTTGCCTGGGGATAAGCGTGCATTTCGATGTAGTTAATCCCTCCAAACGCCGAGCAAAGCTGATCCTGTATGCCACATTGCTGCCCAAGGACCTCGGTCTCAATTTTTTGAGCCGCGCGAGCAATTTCGTGACGGGTCATCACCCCGGTTGTCAGATGGTCCAGAGCCCCGATCAATGCCACGGTCACGGCTGCTGATGTGCCGGTCGATGCGCCTGCCGGGACGGAACAGTGGATGGTGACATCTACATCGATATCGTCCGGTATTTCCATATGTGTGATCGCCGCTTCAAGCAAGGGATGCCTCTTCCATCCCTTTACACGGTCGAAGTTGTAATGATCGTCGTAGTCTAATGCGTGGATGTTAATTTGTTGATCCCTGGTCCGCAGTTCTTTCACCACGATCTGAACTTCTGCGGATGGAAGTACAGCGATATTGAAGATCACCCCATGTTCAGCGAACCATGTGTCCGTCCAGCCACCATTGTCGCAGATGCGGATGGGAGCGCGGCTGTTGATGGTAAATAGATGTCTGTCGTCTGGCATGCGATTATTTA
>JAUXFR010000024.1 GCA_030622805.1 Anaerolineae bacterium
GGGAACCTGTTCCGCAGGGAGTGTGATACCTTCCAGTGTAAGAGATCCAGCGACTCGATACGCCACACTCGGACCTATGATATCAGCCCGGGTTTGCACATCGCGTACGATATCGACAAACGTATCACGCTCCTCTCCCGAGTCCGACACCAAGCCCTGTACGACGAGGAAAGCCCATGCCTCGTGTGGTCTATTCAGGTCAGAAATCGCTAGGCTCGCTGTGAGCAAATTCCAAATATCAGGTGATTCCATTTTTGATCTCCATAATATAGTTGACGAACTTTGTGTGATTATTTTAATTATGAACCAATACTTTCCAAATTATTTGATCATGGGGGTTTAGAAAGATTTAGCATTGAATCATTTATTTACATCATAGCACTTATTACTGCAAACTCATCAGTGAACTCATATTTACAATTGCAGTTTATCATGCGCTCCCAGAAAATTGTCTCATCCTCGCCGCGTCCTCTTCTGCACCGAACGCTACGGCGCCCGCGCCCTCATGGTCGACTCCCAGGGCAACGGTTACTACACCACCATCCAATCCGCCATCGACGCCGCCAACCGCCAACTGCTCACTGACCACTGACCACTAATAATTAAAAACATTTTTTTCTATTCGTTTTTTCGCGGAACGAACAACCTTTGCTGCTATATGAACGGTCAGTTAACGAACGTACTGATATATTGACACCCAATTTAGCCTGCGTTATAGTGCAACGCATGAGTGGATCAAAATCCGATCCATGCTGCACGGATCGCTCTATCTCGCTTTACAAATATGGCGCGTTGGTCCTTCTTCCAATATTCCTGAGCCTGGTGCTGACAAGCTGCGCATTACCCGCCCAGATCTCAGAAGTGATCGCTACTGATGTGCCAACTGCCATAAGCCCACCTACCCAGACGCCTTTCCCCACATTCACTCCCATCCCTACACCAACGCCGACCCCAATTCCAGCGCTGCGAATTCAGAGTGCAGAAAGCGCGCTGGTTATCGGAGACTGGGATACCGCTGAAGACGAATTCAGAGATGCTCTTCAGAGTAGTGACGAGGGAGAAATTCAAAGCGCTGCGATGATGGGTTTGGCACGCGAGCAGTTCCTTTCCGGGAATTATTATGGTGCCGTTCAGGATATTGAGACCCTGATCCAGGGATTCCCCAACAGCAGGGAATTACCCCAGGCGTATTTCTTCCTGGCCCAGGCGCATTCATCTCTCGACCATTATGGAGAAGCCGCGCAGGCATATCAACGATATCTGGAAGTACGACCCGAATTGATAGACGCTTATGTCTTAGATTGGAAAGGTGATGCGCTTTTCTCTACCGGTGATTATCCGGGGGCGGCGAGCGATTATCAGGCTGCGCTGCAGTACTCAAGCCTGCTGGATCAGGATTGGGTTGAACTGAAACTGGCGCGCGCCCTTGCGCTTTCCGGTGAGTATCAGACGGCGCTTGACCTGTACGATACGGTGTTCTACCGGACGCAGAATGATCATACCAAGGCGTTGATAAACTTACGTAAAGGGCAGATCTATCAATTGCTGGGGCAGCCAGAACTGGCTGCTGCAGTTTACACAGACGCGGTAAATAACTATCCTACCGCTTATGAATCCTACTCGGCGTTGGTGGAGTTGGTCGATGGGGGGGTACCGGTAGACGAACTGCAACGCGGAATTGTGGATTATTACGCAGGGCAGTATGGGGTTGCACTGGCAGCTTTTGACCGGTACCTGCAGGCAGAACCCGCCGATCCGGCGACCGCGCTGTATTTCAGCGGACTTGCCCATCGAGCATCAGGCAGCTATGAAACTGCCGTGGCGCAGTGGGAGCGGATTACCCAGGGATATCCAGACCATCCTTATTGGGACGACGCCTGGGAGCAGATGGCTTACACGCAGTGGGCTTATCTGGATCAATATACATTGGCGATCGATAATCTGTTGGATTTTGTCACGATCGCCTCCGGGCATGAGCGCTCCGCCGAATTCCTGTTTGATGCCGCATTGGTCGCTGAAATTGCTGGTAATCTGGACCAGGCCGCCGAACTATGGGGACGGGTTGCTGCGTTTTATCCAGCCTACGAGAACGCGTCGAGGGCGCGATTTCTGGCCGGAATCACCTTATTCCGGCTGGGTAGATATTCTGATGCGCTCGCTAATTTCCAGATGTTGAGTACAGAAGCGGCCTCGCTCGATAATAAGGCTGCAGCTTTTCTTTGGATCGGTAAGGTTCAGCAGGAGACAGGAGATGAGGGTGCAGCCCGTTTAAGTTGGGAGAAAGCCGCTAACCTGGATCCGACGGGATACTACAGCGAACGGGCACGAGACCTGATGTTTGGTCGCGAGCCGTTTGAATCGCCCAAGGACTATGATCTGGTCGTTGATTGGGATAGAGAACGAGAGCAAGCCGAGCAATGGCTGCGGTCTAAATTTATCCTCCCTGAAAATTTAGATCTCACCGGACCAGGTCCTCTGGCGAACGATCCACACATGATTCGTGGGAACGAGTTATGGGCGCTGGGAATGTACACCTCGGCCCGAAATGAATTTGAAGCATTGCGTGTATCTGTTCAATCCGATCCCGAGCTCACGTACCGGCTGATGAATCATATGCTCGAGCTTGGCATCTATCGGTCAGCGATCTTCGCCGCCCGCCAACTGCTCGATCTTGCCGGGATGGATGACGCCTCAACAATGAGTGCGCCTCCGTATTTCAATCACATCCGCTTTGGAACATATTATTCAGACCTGGTCATCCCCATTGCACAGGAATACAATTTTCATCCATTGTTGTTGTTCAGTGTAATCCGTCAGGAAAGTCTGTTTGAGAGTTTTGTGCGCTCCTCTGCGGAAGCCAGCGGTTTGATGCAGATTATGCCGGGAACGGGCGCGGATATTGCCAGGAACATGGGCTGGCCGGCAGATTACCGGACCGAAGACCTGAATCGTCCGATCATAAACCTCACTTTCGGTGCGGAATATCTTGATAAGCAGAGGAATTTGTACAGTGGAAATCTATACACTGCGCTGGCTGCATACAATGGCGGACCCGGCAATGCCCGTGAATGGTTAAAACTTGCTCCCCATGATTCGGACCTGTATGTGGAATTGATCCGGTTTTCAGAAACGCGCTCTTATATCCAGCGCATTTACGAAATACACAATCTCTATCGATTGCTGTACAATAGAACTCAATAAAATTTTAGGGGACTGGCGTGGGTGTCTCAGATGTCTCCAGCGTTCTGCGTGCCAGTAAGAACCAGTCTGATATTGTATTGAAACGATCCTGCATGGTAAAAACTGGCCCCATCTGGACCCCCTGCACATGCTCATCTACACCATACGAATAAACGGGATTGAACAGCGGCAGCGCAGGCATTTCCTGTGTAAAACGCACCTGGAAATTCCGGTACCATTTGCGCCGTGAAGTAAAATCTACGTCCACGCGCGCCTTTTCGATATATTCGCTTGCCTGGCGGTCATCCCACATGGCGTAGTTTTGTCCACCAGTGGTTTGTGCTTGATGCCAGAATGGATAAGGATCTGGATCGGGGCATGGACCCAGGTTTAGATTTACCAGTGCAGTGTCAAAATTACGTGGTTCCAGATAATCGTTGACCAATTCTTCCTGCGAAACAGAACGCAGCACCGCCTTAACACCAATTTTCTCCCAGTCTTTTCTAATGGAGTTAGCAATTGAACTAAACGGTTCTTCGTCCTGGTAAACAAGCTCGAACGCCAGTGCGACACCCTCTTTAGCACGTACGCCTCCGCCGCCGGCGGGGATTGTATAATCGGCTTCTTTGAGTATCTTTACAGCGCCATCTAGATCGTAGGGGATTTTCTCAATCCCTTCATAATATGCCCAGGTACCAGATAATATGGGTCCGTGTGCGATAATCCCCTGTCCATCCAATATCTCATTGATGATCTTTTGCCGGTTGATACCCATCAGCAGGGCTCTGCGGACTTCCGACTCTTGAAAGAACGGCAGTGATGGATCATCCAGGTTGAGATACACGAGAGAGAGCTGCGGCATGCGACCTGAATAAAGATTAAGACCCGGTTCTTGCAGTGCATCAGAGAGGATTTCAGCATCGACACGACTGATCCCCATTACCTCTTCCTGCTGATAGGCGTCAAACGCTGTTGGTAGATCCGGGTAATAAAGGAAGATGATTTCTTCAATGAAAGGTACATCGCCATAATACGCATCGAAGATACTTAATAGTACGCCCTCAATGTTGCCCTGTTCGGTTAGCAGCCGCTGAAATTGGTATGGACCGCTGCCAATCGGGTTTAAATTAAAATCCGCATTTACAATTTCTTCAGCGCTTAGTCCATCCAGCAGGTGTTGAGGAACCACCCCGAATGTCAGGTAATCTAAAAACGGTGCAAATGGCTCAGGCAGGCGGAACTGGAGGTTATTATCATCGAAAATCACAATCTCGACCTGATCCCAGAATGCCTGTATGTCTTCTGGAATCGGCATGCCATCTTCACGCATCAGATCGATTGTGAAGAGCACATCTTCGCTGGTGACCGGGTCTCCGTCATGCCAGGTTGCGTTTGCACGGATGGAAACGTTATAAACCGTTCCATCTTGCGAAATCCCCCAGGACTCCACCAGGTCACCCCGGGGGACACCGCGCTCATCAAACCGGATGAGTGCGCTGTACAGCAGGCGGTTGATGTCCTGGTCAGTGGGGTTGGAGTAATCCAGCAGCGGGTTTAGACGTCCAAACTTGCCAATCAGTGCTTCTGTATATAAGCCCCCCGTAACAGGTTCTGGCTCGGGATCAACACCGGGCAGGATTGTCGGTTGCTGACTGACCAACAAGACGCCGATAGCGACCAGTGCCAGTACTACGATCAGGATTTGCCAGCGCAGCTTTTTCATGGATTAGAGAACAGAAAAGGGGGCTCAGCGGTTCTACCGTGAGGCACCCCAGTTTTCAGTACAAATTTGCTTATTTGTAGGATCCCGGAATTATCCAGCAACCTTAACAGTCATTATTGTCAACATAAAAAATAAAATACTCAGACCAACTGTAACCCAGAATAACGTCTTTTCAATTCCTCGACGGGCGGTAAATACGCCTCCCATGTCTCCACCTGTTAGACCGCCTAAACCAGCGCCTTTACTCTGCAGGATTACACTCAGAATCAGAGTAATTGACGTTATAATCAGTGCAATATCGAGATAAACCTCCACACGAACCTCCTGATGTGGTTTAAACATTCTGTATTTTATAAGATTTTTTTAAACAGGGCGATTATACCTTTCGTTTACTATTTAGTCTAGACATGCATGAGATCGTTATTAATCTTCATATGCACACCATCTATTCGGATGGATTTGGCACCCACAAAACGATTGTTGACGCGGGTCTGAAAACCGGTATCGACGCCGTAATAGTGACGGATCACAATGTATGGGTGAACGGTCCGGAAAAGTATTATCATGATGGCGAGCGGCGCATTCTGATGCTGGTTGGTGAAGAAGTGCATGACAGGCAGCTTCTCCCACAGAAGAATCATCTGCTGGTTTTTGGGGCGAATCAAGAAATGGTGCACCATGCAGCCGATCCACAAAACCTGATCGATGAAGTCCGTCGAGCGGGTGGATTAAGTTTCATTGCTCATCCCTCTGATCCTGCTGAGCCGGCTATCAACGAGGTTGATCTCTCATGGGCTGATTGGGCAGTTACCGGTTTCACAGGGATCGAGCTGTGGAACGCTATGACCGAATTGAAATCTTTGATACGAACCAAACTCCATGCCGTATTTTATGCGTTTAATCCGAAGCTTGTCGCACGAGGACCGTTGCCCGAAGTAATTAAACGATGGGACCAGCTTCTGTCACAGGGTGAGCAGGTTGTTGCAATCGGCGGTTCGGATGCACACGCATTCGAGTATAGCTTGGGCTTCATTCAGCGAGTGATTTACCCTTACGAGTTCCATTTTAGAGCTGTCAACACGCACCTGCTGCTGGAAAAACCTCTTACTGGGGATTTGAAGGCAGACCGGCTGATGATCCTGGATGCATTGAAGAACGGGCATGCTTTCATCGGGTATGATCTCCCGACAGAAACGCGCGGATTTAGATTTGTCGCACACGGTAAAGACGAGCGTGTTTCAATGGGAGACCGGGTTTCGGCTCATATGGGGGTCACTTTCCAGATAAAGCTTCCTTTTAAGACCGAATGCCACCTGCTGAAAGATGGTATTACTGTCAAAACATGGACGAAAAGCCGGAATTGTACTTATATAACGTCTGAACCGGGTGTATACCGTGTCGAAGCTTATTTACAATACCTTGGAAAACGACGGGCATGGATCTTCAGTAATCCAATTTACGTGATCAAATAGGATAATGAATGGAATTTAAATTACATGCCCCATATAAACCAACCGGTGATCAACCGGAGGCAATCCGGCAGCTTGTTGAAGGCATACAGCAGGGATATCGAAATCAGGTGTTGTTAGGTGCGACAGGGACTGGGAAAACGTTCACCGTGGCATCCATTATCGAGCAGGTACAGATGCCAGCGCTCGTTATGGCGCATAATAAAACCCTTGGAGCGCAGTTGTACGCCGAATATAAAGAATTTTTCCCCGAAAACGCAGTCGAATACTTTGTCTCGTACTACGATTACTACCAGCCCGAGGCTTATGTCCCTCGACATGATCTGTACATCGAAAAAGATGCGGATATTAATGAAGAGATCGAACGATTGCGCCTGGCAGCTACAACTGCCCTGATGTCTCGCAGAGATGTAATTATCGTGGCCTCCGTATCCTGTATCTATGGTCTCGGCGATCCCGAAGCCTACGGTCGGGTAGTGATCAATCTTGAGAGCGGAAATATTTACCGCCGCAACGCACTCCTCCGTCAACTTGTCGAAAGCCACTACCAGCGCAATGATCTCGAACTGCGCCCCGGTACGTTTCGTGTACGGGGTGATAGCCTGGATCTCATCCCTGCGTACCAGGAACGCGTCGGCTATCGGATAACGTTCTTTGGTGATGAAGTGGAGCGTATCATCGAGTTCGATTCCATAACAGGAGAACTCCGTCGTGAACTGCAATCAATCCACATCTACCCGGCAAAGCACTTTATAACAGAAGATGACAAGCTGCGGCAGGCGATCACGGATATCGAGGATGAATTAACGGATAGAGTACGTTTTTTCAAATCTAACGAGCAGTTACTCGAAGCTCAGCGTATTGAACAGCGGACTTTGTATGATCTCGAGATGATGCGCGAAGTAGGATACTGCTCCGGGATAGAAAATTACTCCAGGCACCTTGATCAGCGTCCGCAGGGGACGCCGCCCTGGACGTTGATGGACTACCTGCCGAGTGAGTACCTGCTCATTATCGATGAGAGTCACATGACTGTCCCCCAGATTCGGGGCATGTATAACGGCGATCGATCCCGAAAAAAGACTCTGGTTGAATTTGGCTTTCGATTGCCGTCTGCTCTAGATAACCGCCCATTGCGATTCGACGAGTTTGAGCAGCACATGGGTTACACATTATATACCACTGCGACACCCCGGCCGTACGAGATGCAGCTCAGTGACCAGGTCGTGGAGCAGGTCATACGTCCCACTGGTCTGGTCGATCCAGAAGTCGAAGTACGCCCAATCGAAGGACAGGTAGACGATCTTGTGGGAGAAATCCGTGCACGAGTTGAAATCGGTCAGCGAACGCTGGTCACCACATTGACCAAGCGTATGGCAGAGAAGCTTTCTGACTATTTGATGGAATTGGGAATCAAGGTGCACTATCTACACTCTGAGATCGATACCCTCGAGAGGGTAGGAATCCTGCGTGATCTGCGATTGGGTGTCTTTGATGTTGTGGTTGGGATCAACCTGCTCCGAGAGGGTCTGGATTTGCCGGAAGTCTCGTTAGTAGCCGTTTTGGACGCTGACAAAGAAGGATTTTTACGGTCCGATACTGCCCTGATCCAGACGATCGGTCGCGCATCACGTCATGTTGACGGAAAAGTGATCATGTATGCTGATCGGGTGACCGATTCGATGAAGAGGGCGATTGAAGAGACAAACCGCAGGCGAGAGAAACAGGTCGCTTACAACGAAGAACATGGTATTAAACCGGTCAGTATCTTCAAAGAGGTTCGTGATCTGACCGATCGGATTACTGTAAAAGCTGTTGCTGAACCAAGAGCCGAATATACAACGGATCGAGTGGCTGGCATGCCTCAGAAAGAGATCAAGCGCGTGATTGATGAATTGAATAAGGAAATGAAACGCGCAGCAAAAGAACTGGAGTTCGAGAAGGCTGCGATCTTACGCGACCAGATCTATGAATTGCGGACAATGCTTGCTTACGAAAGCGATGCTCCCCCCTGGGAGAGGATACGGCTGCTGGTCGGAGACGAGTAAGATAACCTTCAGAAGCGGTGTTTTCCAGAACACCGCTTCTCCATTTAATTCATCTTTTCTACGTAACTTCTTCATAAGAAATTCATAACTTATTTGTACCATTCTTATACCTTGATCTCTGGAGGTATCAGTATGAGAAACCCACTTATATATAGAGGAGTGTGTTGAATGATAAAGAGCAAAACGATTTCTAAAGAGACCCGCAACAACTGGTTGATTGACGCTGGTGTTTTTATGGGTGCGGTTGTTGCATCACTGACAGGAATTTACTTCCTGTTCCTACCGATTGGTGGATACCAGGGTGGACGAAACCCAATGTATGGCGTACGTATAATCTTTGATCGCTCAACCTGGGGTGATCTGCACCTCTGGGGTGGGATCTTAATGATAGTGGCTGCTGTAATCCATATCGCTATTCACTGGAAGTGGATTGTGAATATGACGAAAAGAATTTATTACGACCTCTTCACAAACAAGACGTATCTCAACGCACGAGGTCGATTCAATGCCGGAATCAACGCAGTTATCGCCGCCAGTTTTTTGCTAACAGCATTGACAGGGATTTATCTGCTGCTGTTCCCTGGTGGATCGTTTGGTGTGCCTGATCCACTGATCTTGTTCACACGCACCACCTGGGATCTGATCCATACCTGGGCTGCTATTAGTATGATCATCGCTGGGGTCGTACATTTTGTAATCCATTGGAGATGGGTTGTATAAGTTACTGGTAAAGTCTTTCTGTCCATTTACCCATCAGGTGTAAATAGGCTCTCACAAGAACAATCCACAGCATCGCATTCTTAGCAAGTATATATCTGTGGAAATAATTCAATCATTGTATTTAGTTTAGACACCCAGGAAATATTCAGAAACATAAAAGGTTAAAGGAGTTTGACATGGTTAAAAAAGTGATAATCGCCGTTTTATTTGCCGGTTTGGTAGGAGTATTGATATGGGGGGGCGTAAATCGCACGCTCGCTAAGTCTGGTGAACCCGATCAGGGTCGCGGTGGTGCTTCAGCACATGAAGAAATTAGCATGGACAATGAAAATGGTTTCATTCGACAGGGGCAGCTAGA
>JAUXFR010000179.1 GCA_030622805.1 Anaerolineae bacterium
TGCCCGAGATTCAGAAAGGTGATGTTTACCTGGATGGAGCTAAGGTAGATCCGGGTGATCTGGTTGTTGACTATAGCGGAAAATTAACGAATTTAAAGGAAGGTGTAGCCTACTCTCCGAGCGGCTGCAGGGAACAGTCGTGCATAATAAATTATACAGGGGAAGAACCTGTGATAATGGACCAGCTGGTGGTTAATTTTGAATTGATACCGGAGTTGAAATGGTCCGACGGTGCTCCGCTGACGGCGGATGACTCGCAGTATTCGTCTGAGGTCGCTAAGGAACTCAACCCACGCGCACGCGCAGGATTGATCGCACGCACCGATAGCTACCGTGCGCTGGATGAAGTCACCGTCGAGTGGCGGGGTGTGCCCGGTTTTATTGATCCCGATTATCGTACCAATTTCTTTTCTCCACTGCCGCGCCATGCCTGGGGGGAAGTAGGTGTAGATGAGTTGCTCTCTGCGGATGGTTCCAGTTTACGACCGATTGGCTGGGGTCCGTATGTGATCGATAGGTGGGTGCCTGGTGAAGCCATATATTTGTCGGTAAACCAGAACTATTTCCGCGCTGGCGAAGGTTTGCCAAAATTTGATCAACTGGTGTACCGGTTCATACCCGATAAAGAGCAGGCGCTAGAAGATCTGAGGTCGGGAGCTTGCGATGTGCTCGACGAATCGCTGAGCGGCGCGATCGAAAGGGAGAAGCTGGCAGAACTCGCCCTTGGTGGAGAAATAACTTACGAAACAGTTTATGGGGGTGCCTGGGAGCACATCGATTTTGGTATCGACAGCCTGGATTCCGCATTACCTGCGCTGTTTAAGTCGGTGCAGGTGCGGCAGGCTATCGCTTACTGCATTGACCGGGAGCGGATTGTAGAGACACTTTTCCCGGATGGTGGCGCAGTATTAGACAGCTACCTGCCCCCCGACCACCCATACTACGATTCCGATAATGATAAATATGCCTACGATCCCCAGCAGGGGGCTGCGCTGCTACAGTCTGCAGGTTGGGTTGATCATGACCAGGATCCTGAGACGCCCAGGCAATCGAATGGAGTTCAGGATGTTCCAGATGGTACGGTGTTTGTGTTTTCTTTTCTGACAAGTGATGAGAATATAAAGGAAGGTACGGCACAGATTGTGAAGGAATCTCT
This sequence comes from Anaerolineae bacterium, assembly GCA_030622805.1. Lineage (GTDB taxonomy): Bacteria > Chloroflexota > Anaerolineae > Anaerolineales > UBA4823 > JAUXFR01. The sequence goes on from JAUXFR010000179.1 coordinate 1,157, forward strand.
GTTAGCGTGCGGTGTGGAGGCGGAGATCGAAAGTCATCCATTGGATGAACTTTACGCTCCCGGACCCGATGGTTCTATCTTTGGCAGAAATTATTCGATGGCGCAGTTTGCCTGGGTTACCACCCGCGTGCCGCCCTGTAATTTGTATTCCACTGCAGAAATTCCTGGACCTTATCCGGAATACCAGAAAGGCTGGGGTGGTGCGAACAACACCGGATTCAGTCTGGAGGAATATGATCGGGTGTGCATGAGTGCGTTGACTTCGCTGCCAGATTGGGATTCGCACCACCTGGCTCACGATCAGGCTCAAGCCATATACAGTGAGCAACTGCCGTCGATCCCGCTGTATCTGCACCTGAGGACTGTCGCTGCGCGACCGGATATTTGTGGGATCCAACCTGACCCCTCCGCGGGGAGTGTTTTCTGGAATCTGGAAGAGTACGAGAAGGGGAAAGAAAATTAAGCTAACTCTAAGGCGATAAGTGAACAAAACAGGAAAACTTTTAGTAATATAAAGAAAATTGTTCCCACTGGCTGATATAAGCTGATATATAGATGAAGTCTTTCGGTGCCTGGGAGTATACCTTGAGAATGATAACAGTAAGCGTTCGGTTGTCTAAGTTTAGATCGGGGGACGCATAATGTCATTGCGCGCAGGTCAAAAAATAGATACGCATATGCGCTGGTTTGATCCGCTGGCATTGCTGCTGCTGCTGGCTGCATTAAGTGTCGCCGCTTCACAGTTAATCGCAACGGATTGGGTCGATGAGCTGTATATCACCTGGGCGGTTGTCTTTCTCGGCGCGATATTGGGTTTCGCCCTTGGATACAGCCGCTTCTCTGGTAAGGTTTCTGTTATCCTGGCGCTGCTGTACGGGGTAATTCTGATTCCCTGGTTTCTGGGATTGATTTATGGGAACGAACTCCCATGGTTAGTTCGATTATCCGGGATGCTTGAAGACTTGAACGTCACTTATCAACAGCTATCTGAGGCGAACAGGGTCACCAGCCCTTTGTTGTTCCTGATCCTTACATCCAGCTTCACCTGGATATTGAGCATTAATGCAGCATACGTTCTCGTAAGATACGGTCGCCCCTGGAAAGCCACCATTCCTGTCGGATTGGCAACCCTGATCATTGCCACACTCGCTGTGCGCGAAGCGATGCATACCGGCTTGCTGATGGCTTACATTTTTCTGGCATTACTGCTTGTTGCGCGCATAAACTTCTTAAAAAATCATGGGTACCAGCGCGGGGAAACCCTGAACCTGCCAGGTGAAGTCGGTTACAACCTGGCAGTGGCTACGGTACTGGCGTCAGTGTTTCTGTTTGTATTTGTTTGGTTTTCACCCGCTCTGGGAGCAACGCTTCCTTCATTCAAAGAACCCTGGGATCGATTCGCCGAACCTTTCGACAGCATTCGTGATGGTGCAGAAAAGGCATTCGCACCTCTGAATTCTTCGATTGGAATGGTAAGGGAAGACGTTGTGCATGATTATTATGGAGATTCTCTTACTCTTGGGCGCGGCAACCTTCTCTCCGATAGTACAATTCTGGTGATTGAAGCGCCTGAACTGCCGTCTGGGGTACCACGCTATTACTGGCGCGCGCGTCATTTCGATTTCTATGAAAATGGAACCTGGGAGAACACACAGGATGGGAAACGACCCCTAACGCCTGATCAGTTCAACCTGGATATTCAAGAGTACGATAAACGCTGGGAGACGACCGTCCGGGTCACGCCTGATCGACGTCTGGCAACCCTCTTCACTCCTCTCGAGCCGCAGTGGATCAGTCGACCTGTTGAGGCTCAGCTGGCGATCAATCCGGATGGCACTGCTGATGTGGTTGCCATGCAGGCAACACCATATCTGACGATCGGTGATGTGTATACAGTGCGCGGTTCAGTAAGTAGCGCAACTTATGCAGATTTACGCGCTGCTGGTACAGACTACCCGGAATGGATCATGGAACGCTATCTTCAGGTGCCAGATTCTGTAACGGATCGCACACTTGAGCTGGCGAAGCAGATAGCAGGGGGGTATGATAATGCTTATGATGCTGCCGCAGCGATAACAAATTACCTGCGGAGGAATATCCAGTACCAGGAGTTTCTGCCTCAGCGACCGCCAAAGGACCAGGACCCGGTCGATTGGATGCTTTTTGATTTTCGCCAGGGTTTCTGCAATTATTACGCCTCGGCGGAAGTGATACTTCTGCGGTCGCTTGGCATACCTGCCCGGATAACGGTTGGTTATGCTCAAGGAGATATTATTCCGATATCAAGCCTACAGGCTGAATCCAACGAGTTTTTTCCCGGTCAGGAAAGTGGAGAAGTGGGTCTTGGAGGCAGCGTAACTTACAATGTACGCCAGCGCGATGCACATGCCTGGCCCGAGGTTTTTTACCCGGATATCGGCTGGGTTGAATTTGAACCCACCGCAAACCAGGTTCCTCTTCTGCGCCCCAGCGGTGTGGAACCAGTGGATGCCGCAGGAACGGAAATCGAACCTGAATCAGGAGTCATCAGTGATGAACGTCCGTTGATGGATGATGAAGTCGACTTATTCCAGGAACCGCCCCAGATTGCATCGGATCCTGTCCCAACACCCTTCCCCTGGAAAATCGTACTCCCTTCGCTGCTCGTCCTGCTGGGGATGATCCTTTGGAGCGTGATCCCGTGGCGCGATTTGCCAGCACTGCCTGTGCTGCTGATGAACGGTTTTCGAAGACTTGGTTTCAAACCACCTGATTTCCTGCGTCGTTGGGAGCGACTCGCCACCCTGCCGCCGGTAGCTCGGGCATATCACGAATTGAACCGTGCGCTGGTGGTAATCAAGGCTCGACCAAAAGCATACGCTACGCCGGCGGAAAGAGTGTCTATTCTGGTTTCTCACCTGCCTGAAGCGCAAGACCCGGCGGAAGTGGTTGTGGCAGAATACCACGCCATCACATACAGCCAGATGCCCGGAAATCAAAAGAACGCAATAAGGGGGGGGCGGATTATTCGCAAGCTATCTACAAAAGAATGGATGCGGCGTTATTTTCCACGCTTCTTCAGCCGTAAGGCACCACCTTAAAAATTTCGAAA
>JAUXFR010000037.1 GCA_030622805.1 Anaerolineae bacterium
CCCTCCCTGAAACGCAATCATCCGATATCAAATGCCAGGAGAAATCAGCCCCTGATCATATTTTATCTCAAATTAACAGATTCTAATGAAATTATATCGGAATTCCTGTGAATCATTATATTGTTTTTAACGTCAATTCGGGATAAGTACTGTGCACAGCAGAATTCCGTATCGATCCTAGGTAAGTCGGAATGGTACTCCGACTCGACCTGGAAATTTATCTCGTACGCACGTGATTTTTTATTATTTGAGCAGTAAGCGGTTTATCTGGAAGCAGATTTACTATGATGGATGATCGCCCAATATGATTGGGCTGCTACCTGGGATTACATGGGGCTGATATAAAAAAAGCCGTCTTCATTAAAGAAGACGGCTGATAACGATTTGATTTCTTCTGATCAGGAGGTTTGACCTTTCACCTGTCGGATTACCATAACAACCTTCCCTTGAACCTGCACGGTGCTGGGATCATCGACGATGATCGCACTCATCTGGGGATTCGCTGGCTGAAGCCGTACGTGACCGTTTTCGCGGTAGAAATATTTCAGTGTTGTCTCGTCTTTGTCGGTCAACCAGACAGCGACCATCTCACCGTTGCTGGCCTCTTGAGCCGGTTCCATGATCACGATATCTCCGTCATTGACCATCGCGTCGATCATCGATTCGCCTTCTACCTCCAGTGCGAATAGATCGCTTTGAGACTTTTGCCGATCTGGCAGCTGGCTGTTGGCTACTTCCACCCAGCTTTCGGCGTCGAAATAGTTAAAATCTGATGAGGGAACAGGTACGGGTTCGCCAGCGATGATGCGTCCCATCACGGGGATTCGCAGCAGCTCGCCAACAGCCCGACCGAGCTCCTCAGCAGTTTGAGAAACTGAAGCAGCGGCAGCCTTTGCCTTGGCTGTGGCAGCTCCAGCAACGCCCATAACCTCCGAGAGCGGTCTGACCAGGCGGATGCCGCGTGAGACACGACTGTCTCGTTCGATATAGCCCATTTCCTTCAACTGGTCGAGGTAGTAATTAACGACAGAAGTGGAGGATATATTCGCCTGATCGCAAATATCTCTTATGGAAGGCGGGTATCCTGAATTCGCCTGGAATTCCTCTAAAACCTCCAGGATTCTCTTTTGCCGTTCGGTCAATCCTTTCTTTCGTCTTCGAGCCATCATGATTGTCTCTCCTATGTGATTGTCCTGCCTGAACTGGATGGATTTCCAGATTGCTCAGGCGCATAATCATCAATCTTGATCTGATATTGTCAGTTAAATTAATAATTCGAATTTTTGTGCTATAAATAATAACACGAACATGTGTTCTGTGTCAAGGTTTTTCGGCAACATTTCACTCTTGCAGTGGGTGAATGATCTGTGGGATAATGTCCCAGTCTTTTGGTGTAAAGCGCCAGCAAAGCGGTAAAAAGTCCACCCAGTGTGGCATAATGTGATACGCTGAATGATTGATGGAGTTAGCTTATGAATTTTCAGAAGATATGTGTTCTCGGATTGGGTTACATTGGTTTACCCACTGCAAGTACATTTGCCACACACGGTCTGGAAGTTATCGGGGTTGATGTAAACACGAAGGTCGTCGAAACGCTGAAAAATGGTGGTTTACATATCCACGAACCAGGCTTGAGAATCCTGGTTCAAGCGGCGTTAGGATCTGGGAATCTGAGGATAAGCGATCAACCAGAATCGGCGGATGCGTTTATCATCGCTGTGCCCACGCCCTTCCTGGCTGATAAACGGGCTGATATGAGCTTTGTGAGAGCGGCTGCTGGAGCGATTGCGCCATACCTGTCTCCTGGAAACCTGGTTGTGCTCGAATCGACCTCACCGCCGCGCACAACCGTGGATATAGTTGCGCCGATCCTGGAGCGCTCCAGGTTGGTGGCAGGGGAAGATTTTCTGCTCGCCTACTCACCAGAACGGGTGCTGCCGGGGCAGATTTTACGGGAACTGATCGAAAACGCACGTGTGATCGGTGGGATTAATGAGACTTCCGCGTTGGCGGGGCGTGACCTGTACAGTACATTCGTGCGCGGCGAGATTGTGCTGACCGATGCTACGACTGCCGAGATGGTCAAGCTGATGGAAAACACATACCGCGATGTCAACATCGCGATTGCCAATGAGTTCTCGCGGTTGGCGGATCGCTTCGGGGTTGATGTCTGGGAGGCGAACAGGCTTGCCAACCGCCACCCACGAGTTGAGATTCTGAATCCGGGACCTGGTGTTGGTGGACACTGCATCGGTGTGGATCCCTGGTTTTTAGTAGAAGCTGCGCCTGACATTACGCAGCTTATCCAATCTGCCCGTCAGGTTAACGATCAACAGCCAGAATTTGTGCTCGAACTGATCCGGCGTACTTTACCTGATGGGGATTCGGCTGGCAGTTTGAGGGGAAAACGGATTGCAGCGCTTGGGTTATCATACAAAGCGAATGTTGATGATCTGAGAGAAAGCCCTGCCATTGAAGTTTGTAAGCACCTGGCGGATGCTGGCGCGTTGGTCTCAGCATACGAGCCATATAAAGCTGATTTGAACATCCCTGGTTTCAAGTGTGAAACAAGCCTGGAGGACGCGCTGATAAACGCTGAGTTGATCGTTCTTCTGGTCCCGCACACAACATTGGTCACGTTAGACCCACACAAATTGGCGGACATCACCCCCGCTCGTACGCTCATCGATGTGGTGAACGGCTGGACAGATCGATCCTGGCAGGAAGCTGGGTTCAGGGTTACGCGCCTGGGTGCAGGCACGATGTCAGGTCAGTAATGATAAACCAGAATCGCAGGAGACAGTTTGATACTCATCAAGTTATGTTGGGTGAATAATTGAGAAACTTACGCATTTTGTCCATATTCGGTACACGTCCGGAGGCGGTTAAGATGGCGCCTGTGGTAAAGGAGCTTGCCCGGATACCTGAGATCGAATCGATTGTATGTGTAACAGCGCAGCATCGGCAGATGCTGGACCAGGTTTTGGATCTGTTTGACATTCAGCCGGATATCGATCTGGATCTGATGCGGCACAACCAGACACTGCCTGAACTGACGGCATCTGTTTTAACCCGCATCGATCCTGTGCTGCGTGAAATTGACCCGCAGTGGGTTCTGGTCCAGGGTGACACGACCACGGTGATGGCGGCAGCCCTAGCAGCGTACTACCGGCGCATCCTTATCGGGCATGTAGAAGCGGGACTGCGTACGGGGGATAAATGGCAGCCCTTCCCAGAAGAGATCAACAGGCGAGTAGCCGGTGTGGTTGCGGATATGCATTTTGCCCCAACAAACTGGGCGCGCAGCAACTTATTGAATGAAGGTGTGCCAGATGAAAATATCATTGTAACGGGCAACAGCGTCATCGACGCACTTCAATTAATTTCCGCCCGACCTCCTACGCCAGAAGTTCAGCATTTGCTGAAAAGCCTGGGTATCCTTGATCAACCTTATGATCCTATCCTGGAGAATTCTCCCCCAACTAGACTTGTGTTGATCACAGCCCACCGGCGTGAAAATTTCGGGCAGCCGTTGGAGAATATCTGCCAGGCAATTTATACCCTGGCGGAAATTTACCGCGAGAGCGTTCGCTTTGTATACCCGGTTCACCTGAACCCCAATGTTCAGGAGCCTGTGTACCGCATCCTGGGTGAAGTGCCGAATGTCACCCTGCTGCAGCCGATGGATTACCTGCCGCTGGTGCACCTGATGAAACGCACCACGTTGATCCTGACCGACTCTGGTGGAATCCAGGAGGAAGCACCCGGGCTGGGTGTGCCTGTCCTGGTTCTGAGAGAGGTGACAGAACGCCCTGAAGGTGTGCAGGCTGGGACGGTGCGTTTGGTAGGAACCGACACCAACCGCATTGTGTCGGAAGCTCAACGCCTGCTGGATGACCTGTCTGAACATGAGCGAATGGCGCACGCTGTGAATCCTTATGGCGATGGACACGCTGCCAGGCGCATCGTTCAGTCGATCTTAAATTATGACCCGATGAGTCAGCGAAAAATCGGTGTTTCCAATGGCTCGTGATCTTCCCACCAGCCTCGTGTATGCTCGAAACTGGCATCTCTTGGGTCGGATGGCTTATTATGCGTTGAAATTACTGGGGGTTGAAATCCCCAGGTCCGTAATCATTGGTCAGGATTTTGAGCTGGCGCACGGTGGTTTCGGGGTGGTGGTCCATCCAAAGAGTGTGTTGGGAAACCGGGTAAAAGTATACCCCGGCGTCACGCTTGGACGGTCTGACATTTACCTTCCGATTGAGCAATCACGCTTTGAGGGGATCATTGTGGAAGACGACGTTATTCTAGCTCCAGGCGCGAAAATCCTGGCGAAGGACGGTACATTGAAAATTGGTCGAGGCACTGTCGTGGGTGCGAATGCCGTATTATTATCTTCGACCGGGGAGGGTGAGGTTTGGGCGGGCGCTCCGGCACGAATAATTAGCCATCGGAAGGGGTGGCCTCTTCCTGAGAGATAATTCCCGGTATGAGTGATTCACAATCGCGTCGGATATGCCTTGTCCCCCACCTCAGTGGTGTGGGAGGCATGGTTTCCTTCCAGGAGAAGCTGTCATCGGGATTGCGTGAGCGTGAAATTAGTATATGCTATGACCTCGATGAACTGCCTTACGATTGTGTATTGGTTATCGGTGGTACGCGTCGCATTGATCGCCTGTTTGCGCTTAGGCGGCAGGGAATCCCCATCTTCCAGCGTTTGAATGGGATGAACTGGCTGCATAAGGTTCGTGCTCAAAAAGGGAAGCGCAGCAGTAGTTTTCGGCACTACATTCGCTCCGAGTATGGCAACCTGATCCTTCGGATCATCCGCTCCCAGTTAGCCGATGGGATTGTTTACCAAAGCGAATTTGCGCAGGGCTGGTGGGAGCGAGAATTCGGTGAAACGCGAGTGCGTCATACGGTGGTCTATAACGGTGTTGATTTACAAAAATATAATCCAGATGGAGCCCATCAACGCCCGATGGATGTTTACCGGCTATTGCTGGTCGAAGGCAGCTTAATGGGTGGCTATGAGACCGGTCTGGAGAGCGCAGTACAACTTGCTGCTGGGTTAGCAAATGAATACGCCCTAAAAAACAGTGCACGCATTGAATTGGTAGTGGCTGGTCGCGTGAGTCCTGAGATGAAGGCGATCTTTGAGCAGAGGATCGAGAAATCACCAAGCTTACAAAATTTCTCTCTTATTTGGGCAGGGCTTCTATCTAAAGAATCCATTCCAGAGTTTGACCGGTCAGCCCACCTGCTCTTCTCTTCTGATCTAAACGCAGCGTGTCCAAATTCCACCATAGAAGCCTTGGCATGCGGACTGCCAGTTGTGGCTTTTAACACCGGATCTCTGCCGGAACTTGTGACCGGTGACAGCGGCAGGATCGTTCCCTATGGTGGTGGTCCCTGGCGTTTAGATCCTCCTGACATTCCTGCGCTCGTGAAGGCTTCACAGGAGATACTTGACGACCAGGCATGTTTTCGCCTCTCTGCACGGCGACGGGCGGAGGAGAAGTTCGGTCTTGATATGATGGTGGACCAGTATCTTAAGTTTTTTAATCTGGATTAATTCAGTGCTATCAGAACTGTATTTTGGTCGAGCGACTTTTGGTGTACTGTTGACATGAGAAAATTGTTCGTCGATGTTACGGTGCTGGCGGCACGCTATTTGCCGCAACGTGCCAAGCAAACGGTGTACCGATTCCCCCCGGTGGCGCGCCTGATCCGCCAACAGCTCAATCGCGCAGTCCCAGGTGGGCTGACGCAGGTTGAGATTGCCAGTGAAAAGCTGGCGGGTTTTTATATGCTGCTGGACCTGCAATCAGAGAAAGATTACTGGTTGGGTACATACGAACCGGAGCTGCAGGAAGCGACCACAGGACTGGTGCAGCCCGGAATGGTCGCTTATGATCTGGGAGCAAATATCGGCTACATAACGCTGTTGCTGGCTCGTTGTGTTGGAGAATCGGGACAGGTGATAGCGATAGAGGCGCTGCCGGATAACCTGGAACGGCTTGATAGCAATATCACCCTGAACAAATTGGATCCCATTGTGAAGATCGTACATGGAGCGGTTGTTGAGCGCTCGCAGCAGGTAAATTTCTACGTTGGACCATCAGATGGGATGGGTAAGGTCGAAGGCTCGGCAGGGCGTCAGGATCTTGAATATTCTGAAACGATCACAGTCGAGGGTATAGCGCTGGATGATTTTGTCTATCAATCTGGCAACCCTGTCCCGCAGTTTGTTAAGATCGACATCGAAGGCGGTGAAGTGCTGGCATTTCAGGGCATGAAGCGTGTCCTGAACGATGCGCGACCGATTGTATTAATGGAGCTCCATGGTCCAGAAGCTGCTGTGGCTGCCTGGCAGGCGCTGACAGATGCAGGCTACCAGATTTGCTACATAAAACCCGATTTCCCAGTTGTGACCGGACCAGAAGTGTTGGACTGGAAAGCTTATCTGGCAGCCTTCCCACCCAGGTGACTTCTCATGACAGGTGAAGAAATGCTGAGTGATAGATTCGCAGGCAAAGCAGGCTTACAGCAGCGGGTGCTGCCGGCTTATCGTGTCCCATTTTTTGATATGCTGGCCTCAGCCTGTGAAGGTGGTCTCAGTCTCTTCGCTGGAGATCCATTACCCGATGAAAACATCCAGGCGAGCACAGACTTGCTGGTCGCTCGTTATGAACCAGGGACCAACCACCATTTTTTAACCCCTGGATCAGCCTTCTACCGCTGCCGGCAGGAGGGCATTATTGAGTGGCTTAGCGCCTCGGAACCAGATGTATTGATTGTCGAAGCAAACCCACGCTATCCGAGTACGCCCGATGCAATTGACTGGATGCACAAACGCGGCCGTCCGGTAATCGGTTGGGGTTTGGGCGCACCGCCTGTTTCTGGTCCGTTCGGATTCTGGCGGAATCGGAAACGGGTAAACTTAATCCAATCGTTGGATGGAATTATCGCATACAGCAGGCGGGGAGCGAAAGAATATCAAGCGCTCGGATACCCCCGTGAGCGTTTATTTGTGGCGACAAATGCGGCATATGCCCGCCCGGTGGGCTCCATGCCAGATCGATCTGCACATATTGATAACAAACCAGTGGTGCTGTTTGTCGGACGTTTGCAGGCTCGAAAACGGGTCGATAATCTGATAAATGCCTGCGCTGCGCTCCCCTCATCTCTGCAGCCAGGATTGTGGATTGTTGGGGATGGTCCATCCAGGCAGGATTTAGAGAGTCTGGCGCAGGTTGTATACCCATCCGCTGAATTTTTAGGCGCACGTTATGGCGCTGAATTAGATGATTGCTTTACTCGCGCGGATTTATTCGTACTGCCAGGAACGGGGGGGCTGGCGGTGCAGCAGGCGATGTCTTTCGGTTTACCGGTGATTGTTGCTGAAGGCGATGGTACGCAAGCGGATCTCGTTCGTTCTGAGAATGGTTGGCTGATCCAGGCTGATGACCTTGATGCGATCAGTGAGAGTTTGAGAGCCGCTCTCTCAGATGTGGAACGCTTACGACGAATGGGTGCCGAATCCTACCGCATCGTGCAGGAAGAGATCAACCTGGAAGCAATGGTGTCTGTGTTTGTGCAGGCGCTTCGTACAATTTCAAACCTGATAAAACGATAACCCTAGATAGTCGTAACTGGAACATGCATCCCCAGGGATCTAAAGAGAAATTACAAAAATGAAGATTCTGTATATCGCTGATGGTCGATCACCAACCGCAATGAACTGGATACGTTACTTCGCCGAGCGCGATAACCAGGTCCATTTGATCACAAATTATTACTGTGTACCAGAGATAAAACTGGCGTCTCTTCATCATGTACCGTTCGCTTTCAGCGGCGTTGGAAGTAGAAGGAAGACCCGGACAGTGAATCATGAAGGATTAAGGAGCTTGTTGCCGGTTGGATTACGTACACGATTAAAACACTGGACTATTCCGCTTGCCCTGAATAAAACAGCGAAACGAATAGCGGAAATCAATACCAATGTGCAGCCCGATCTGGTACATGCCATGCGTATCCCATTTGAGGGGATGCTGGCGGTAAATGCCGGTCTTCAAGTACCACTGCTGATTTCAGTGTGGGGAAACGATTTTACGCTGCACGCGCCTGCCAATGCGTGGATGAGGCGTTTGACGAAGCGGACGCTGCAGCAGACTGACGCTTTGCATGCAGATTGTCATCGTGATATAGGACTCGCTGAAACCTGGGGATTTCCAGGGGATAAGCCGCAGATTGTGCTGCCAGGCGCGGGTGGGATTCGGATGGATATCTTCTTCCCTCCTGTCCGATCGGAAGAAAAGGATAGCACAGATACGGTCATCAACCCGCGCGGGATTCGTGCATATGTGAACAACCAGGCTTTCTTCCATGCAGCAGCGCTGGTTTTGAAAAAAAGACCCGCTGCACGCTTCCTCTGCCCGGCAATGGGGAATGAAGCGCAAGCACAGCGCTGGGTTGAACGCTATAATGTGTCAAACAACGTTGTTTTGCTCCCAAGGCAATCTACGGAGCATATGGCATCTTTATTCCGCCAGGCGAAAGTCGCTGTCTCTCCAAGCACGCATGATGGTACGCCCAACACGCTTCTGGAAGCCATGGCGAGCGGCTGTTTTCCGGTCGCTGGGGATATCGAATCGCTCAGGGAATGGATCACACCGGGAGTGAATGGTTTACTGGTGAACCCGAATGACCCACAGGAAAACGCGGATGCGATCCTGATGGGCTTAGAACAGAATTCGCTGCGCAAAC
>JAUXFR010000265.1 GCA_030622805.1 Anaerolineae bacterium
AGTCTGTGGAGAAGCTGGTAATGCGTCGACCGGGGATCGGCGGCGAGCCGTTCCCCTCACGAAGGTTTTTCGCAATCGTTTCGACTTCTGGTAGTTCGGGCATCGTAGGCGATTATACATGCCTGGTTTGCGCGGGCAAGATTGGATGAGGTTAGTGGAAGCTACAATCTTGCTTTATTAACCTATTGAGTTATTTCAAAGCTCTGAACAATGCCCGAAATTACAGCTTCATTCGCGCCAGAAAACTCCTTAACCGTTCCAAACGTTAGTACATATTGAGTCTTCCCTTGCAGCATTAGGATCTGGTTGAAAACTACCATGTGGGGTTTGCCAAAAGCATCATTCATTTCAAGCTCATATGTGATCTTCTCTGCTTCAGTGAAGCTAATCGGAACGCTCTTCTGGGTAATGAGCAAATTCTCGCCCAGCATATTTCTTAGTTGCTGGATGTTTATCTCTACATAGTCATCGAATGCTATTTCTATGGGCAATTCAGACACAAGGATATTCACGCTCGTTGGGATTCCCGCTGAAAGTGAGTCCACGCTGGTGTCAACAGCCATGAATTTGATTCCGGCTGCAGCTAAGCTTCTCAGGTAAGTGGATGAATAAATACCTCCGAGTTGTGGATTGGTTTCGTTTGCGTAGGACAATATTTGATCCAAATCATCCGCACTTAAATCAAGGTGTTCCCAGTTATCCGGCAATGAGACCGAAAAGCCAGCATCCGTATAAGAATAATGTGAATAACCGTCATCAAGGGTCTCGACAGTAAAGCTCTTAACTTCATCCGCAATTGTTGGTGCAGGGGGTAATGTTGGAATATTCGTAGATGTTGGCACTGGGGTAATTGTAGGCGTTTTGGTCGGCGGCAATGGCGCAGTCTCAGTTGGTTGGGCTGCAATTGTTTGCTCAAGGGCTATTTCCAACGTTGCATCCAAATCAGATGTTGAAGGACTACTCCCACTGTCGCATGCCGAACATAGAAGGATCGAGATCGTGATGCTGATTAATAATCGAGTTTTCATTGGAACTCCTTCCGAATGTGTCTTGCCATCATCTATCGTTGGTGAATTGATCCACCTGACGTTTTTGAGCTTCATGAACTGTAGTGGAGTATCCAAACAGACAGCCGTCCTCATGATTCAGCTGGCGTGAAGAGTATCTGCCAAACAACGTTTGGTCAAATGGCAGCCTGATAGACTTCGCTCGTGGGGTGAAACTCAACCCAACCCAGCCACCATTGCCGCTCGATCCACAGTCGCTGTAATGGGGGCGTGTTGGATGTGAGCGGGCTGCCCGCCCATGTCCAGCGCATCATCCCATCGCGTGAGGATAAACCGCCATTGGCGGGAACCAGATCGATGGCTTTGCCGCCCACATGACGATCGAGAGCAATCACGTGGTCGGCGTCAGCGTCGTAGATGATGGCGATATAACGCTCACCGATGCGGTCGTTGATGGCGTCCCGATTTCGTAATACAGTCAGCGGGTAGGCTCTGTCCACCCCGGCCAGACTCAACCCGGCGATTTCTTCGTGCATAGGCAAGCGCTTATCGGTAATCAAGCCCGGGGGTGCATAGTTCGTCGTAAAAGTATCCAGCAGGTGCTCCAGGCGATCACGAGGAATGAGCCCGGGATAGCGACCGCGGTCGGGAATAGACTCCACTGCCAGGGATGTGGCCGGGTTCATTTCTTTCCATCGCGACCAGCGGGTGAGTTCCCCTCCCAGTGGCTGGAGCAGGGTGCCTTTGAGTGGACCTATCAGCGCCTCGCCGGTGGCGTGCTGCCACAGCGTGCCTGTTTGGCGGTCGCGGATAATCATATTGCGGCGATACACACCCGCCACTTCGAACGTCAGGCGCTGGTCGTCCACTTCGGCAGCATACACGATGCCGCTGTTGCAGGCCGCTCAGTAAACGACTAATAAAGGCGTATCTCTGACCTGGTCGTTAATCAAATGGCGGGGAGCAAGCGTCTCGAAGGGCCAGGCTGTGGCATAACCATCTTCCTCGAATCCAAGCACCAGGGCTTCTTCTCGAAGGTTCGCCTGTGATGGCGGAACGTGCTTTGGATCGTCCAGGGAGACAAATATCCGCTGTGGTTCCAATACGATTGTGGGGATGGTGAGAAGGAGGACCAAGGGCAGAGCGATAAAGGAAGATGGCGTATTGACACAAACGGCAACTGCCAGCGCCCAGGCTGTGATAATCAGAGCTGCACGGATGAGACGTGTACGGTAAAGCGGCAGTAAACCGATACGGGGGATGAGGCCTGGTAGTAATGGTGTGAACGCCGCGATCGTTGCGAAGAAAACTGCCAGAGAAGAAAGCAAGTAGGTCATGGTATCAGTTCCCTATGATCTCACAGGATTTGGCGATGCTGCGACTTGAACACTACTATTGGCCTCTCATTATAGTTGAATGCTTCTATCTGCTTAGGCAATAATGCAACTAAGGTCTACGCATGGAAAACTGAACGGGATCAGTGAAAGGTTATCAGGTTTCGTATTTGCTCCACTTTTGCCGGACCGATCCCCGATACGGCGAGCAGATCGTCGGCTGTGTTAAAGAGACCATTGGCCGAGCGATGATCCATGATTTCCTTCGCCAGGCTGGGTCCAATCCCCGGGAGCAGCTCGAGTTCCGCGGCGCCGGCGGTATTGATATTGATCATCAGCTCAGGGTCGATCTCGGAGGGGCGGACTTCCTCTCCCGCTGAAGTTCCCGATGCTGTTCTCTGCGGGACGTAGACCCGCTGACCATCCTCGAGGTCGGCCGCCAGGTTGATGCGGTCGAGATCAGCGCTGGATGTCGGTCCGCCGGCTGCATCGAGTGCTTCCTGAACGATCGAGC
>JAUXFR010000106.1 GCA_030622805.1 Anaerolineae bacterium
AGGCCGCGCGCCAGGCGCGTGATGCGCAGGTCAAAATTCCTCAACTGCTGCTGCAGGTAAGCGGCAGTGTAGTCCCCCTCCATGCTGGGATTGGTGGCCAGGATTATTTCCCGAACGGACCCGCCCTGGAGACGTGCGATCAACTCGCGGATCCTCAAATCTTCTGGACCGATGCCTTCAACTGGAGATAGCGCTCCGTTTAAGACGTGGTAGCGACCCTTATAACCGGCAGTGCGTTCCAAGGCAACTACGTCCAAGTGCTCTTCCACAACACATATCAACCCGGCGTCCCGCTCCTCGCTGGCGCAGATCTCGCACTCGCTGCGTCCCGCAGCCGTGATATTGAAACAGGTCTGGCAGTAAGTTATGCCGCTCTTCAGGTTATACAGCGCGTCGGCTAACTGCTGCGGCAGATCATCGGGAGTGCGCAATAAATAGAAAGTCAGGCGGGAGGCGGTCTTGGGACCGATGCCAGGGAGACGTGACAGGGCGTTAATCAGATTTTGAATCGGTTCGGGTAATAACATCAGGAGCACATTGTAGTAGTAGGGGGGCTGCCCCAGAAGATTGTCACCCTGAGCGGCTGAGTGAAGCTCAGCTTGGCGAAGGGTCTCTAGGGCTAATTCGGAGATTCTTCACTTCGTTCAGAATGACATTCCCATACTTTTAGGACAACCACCCCTGTAGAATCACAAAAAATTTAAAAGGGCAAACCACCAGCAGCCAGCGGTCCCAGACGATCTGCAGCTAATTCTCGCGACTTATCCAGGGCACCGTTGACCGCAGTCAGGATCAGATCCTGCATCATTTCGACGTCCGCATCTTCAAGAAGTTCAGGCTCAATCTCCACCGCGGTACATTTTTGATCACCCGTGACAGTAACCTTCACGACCCCACCACCAGCCGTTGCAGTCACCGTCTCTTCAGCCAGCTGCGCCTGGGCTGCCTGTAATTGTTCTTGCAGCTGCTGAAGCTGACCCATCATCCCCATTTGTCCACCCACCTTTGATCCTTTGCTTCTTTTTGCCATTTATGCCTCCATGATCACACTATTCCACATTGCCTGGAAGGGATGGTCTGAGACCTTCCCCTGTAAGAAACAATCATTCTATATTAGATATCGACAATCTCACCGCCCAGATCACGCAACGTTGTCGCAACAAGACCATCGTTTTCAACTTCGGGAGGGATGGCGTCGCGCACCGTCGCATCCACCTGGCATTCAATAAACAGGTCGCGTTCAAAAACCTGGCTCAACGCCTGAACTACGGCCTCCAGATTCTCTTCTCTTTCCATTTTCAGCTTCAGAATATCGCTGCTAAAGAACAGCAACAGATGATTACCACGTATGTAGCGCGATTTCGCTGACCTGAGCAGCCCGTTTGCCTGGGGATTCTTCCGGCGCACAATCTCGAGGATGCGCGGCCAGACCTGGGTCAGGCTGCGCGTAGCCTGCCTGTCTTCTGGGCTGGGTTCATCATGATTGGTTTGGGCTGCAGCTTTTACGCCTCGTGCAGGATCGTATTCAGGAGCCATGGTACGCTCGGCTACCTTCCTGGGCGTCTCGGCAGGCGCGCTTCCCCCATCGGATGGGTTGATGCTCTGTGCGACTGAACTGTTCAAAGATTCGACGAACGCCATCTCCAATGGCAGTGCCGGCTGCCAGAACGCTCTCGCCTCAACTGCAGCACGGTTGAATGTTTGGATAATACGCAATAATTCAGCGGTCTCCAGCGCCTGGGCATGGTGCTCCATCTGAGATCGAACCTCAGCGGTGGCATCAACCATTTCAGCGTTCTGCAATCGAATCAGGAGCAAACCGCGCAGATAATCCACGATCTGACGGGCAAAAGTGCGTGGGTCGCTGCCGGCATCCAATGTGCTGTGGATGAGGTCCAGACCCCGTGCTGGCTGCTGATTCAACAGCGCATCCAGGATATCAATCACAGCCTGACTGGCAGCCGTACCCAATATCGTCTGCGCCATTTCCAGGGTGATCACTTCATCACTTGAAGCCAGTTGGTCCAACAGCGAAATTGCATCGCGCATCGATCCGGTAGCCTGTCGTGCGATCAATGTCAGCGCCTGCGGTTCAACCTGGATATCTTCCCCTTCCACGATCAACTCCAGCCCCCGGACAATCTCTGCAACGGGGATGCGACGGAATTCGTGCCGCTGGCAGCGCGATAGAACCGTGGCAGGTATCTTGTGCACCTCTGTGGTAGCCAGAACGAAGATGGCATGCGAAGGCGGCTCTTCCAGGGTTTTCAACAACGCGTTGAAAGCCGCTGTGGAGAGCATATGCACTTCATCGATAATGTAGACCTTAAAGCGACCTTGATTTGGGGAAAAGTTAATCTTTTCTCGCAGACTGCGCACATCTTCCACGCTGGTATTCGATGCGGCATCGATCTCGATCATATCCAGGAAGCGACCTTGATTAAGTGCCTGACAGTGATCGCATACACCGCAGGGGCGGCGCTCAGGATCCGTTTCAAGACAATTTACTGATTTTGCCAGCAAGCGCGCGGTGGTGGTTTTTCCAGTTCCCCGTGGACCTGCAAATAGATACGCATGCGCGATCCGCTCCGCTGCGAGTGCGTTACGCAGCGTCTGTACGATATGCTCCTGACCGATCACCATATCCCAGGATTGCGGTCGCCATTTTCGATAAAAGACTTGGGACATACTCAGAGTCTAACAGAGAGGATGTATGTGGTCAATTGATCAGCTTCGCTACTGAACGCCAATGATCGCGGCAGCTTCCCTGCCGGCATCCAGAACGATTAACTGGAGGCGGTTCGAAGGGACCTGCAGGTTGTAGGAAAGAATTTTCTCGTTGACGGCATCCACCTGCTCTCCAAATGCCTGTTCGGCTCGCTCCCATTCAGCTTCGACTGAGCTCAAAGGGCTGCCATTATTTAAAGCCCTGAGACGCCATTCCCAGGCGCGCGCCAGATTCCCCCGTGCATCATCCAGCGCCACTTCTATCTCCCGGCGCGCTTCAATCCACAGCAGGGTGAAGCCACTGTTTCGGAGTATGCGGTACGCCGTTCTCCATTCCGGGTCTTCGTGCGGGTCCTGATCCAGCCGCAGCGGTTTCCCTTTCCCAGGCAAGTCATCAAACTTGCCCTCCTCCATTGCTCGACGTATATGTTCTTCGATGCCCGTCATAAGGTTTTTTTATGGAATCTGATAGGTAGCACGCACCGTACCAGCTGAATCTCTTAATTTGACGGTGCTCCCTGAACTCCAGAGTGGAGAATCCAATCCCCAGTACAGATCAAGAACCGTGTTCGCGCCGCTTTTGGAATAAATATTTATCGTTCCTTCCTTTATGTGGATGATTACCTGGGGGAATCTGAATACATTTCCTGCTTCATCTTCTAGAGTCCAGCCGGATAAATACAACTCCCCCTGTGCCTTGTTGCGAACGACGACCCTTTCCAGACTCAGATCACCCACGCCAACCACGCTATCAATCTCTACGAATCGCACTGGTATCCGCACCAGATCTCCCGGACTCAATACCTCAACCTGGGTATAGCCATTCTCCTGGAGCAAATCCTCTACAGTGACATTGTATACCTGCGCAATACTCTCAAATGTATCACCGGACACTACTTCGTGCAGGACGACCGATGGCGTGGGCGTGGGCGCCGGTACAGGCGTATTCGAATGCGTTGCAGTTGCCTGGGCAGTCGGTTCAGCGCGTCCGAGTGAAAGAATTGACAGCGACTCGCCAATCAGCGTATCGTGCGCTCGATCCCACAACACCAGCACAGTCAGTGTTGTACATGCAGACAGCAGCACATTGAGCAATAAAAAGAAAATCAGACGGTTCCATTGTTTCATGAGTAATTATCCCAAACTATGATAGCATAAACTGAGAGACCTGCCAATTAGAGTTAGACTAAATATTCAGTGCCGGTCTGGACCCACATTTATTTAAGTTACAATCTATGCATGCCCTACCTGATTGATGGACACAATTTAATACCAAAAATACCCGGCTCCTCACTGGAAGCGATTGACGATGAAATTCAGTTAATTGAACAGTTGCAAGAGTTCTGCCGACTTACTCAAAAGCGTGTCGAAGTGTTCTTCGATAACGCACCACCCGGACAATCAGGAATGCAGAAATTTGGTAAAGTGACCGTTTATTTTGTGCGTCAGGGGAGGACGGCTGACGATGCCATCCAGCAGCGGCTGACACAACTTGGGAAAGGCGCTCGAAACTGGACGGTTGTCAGCTCAGACAGAGTCGTACTCAGCGCAGCAAAATCATCCCATACAAAAACAATTACTTCCGAAAGATTCTCAAAGGTGCTGGTTCAGACACAGAATGAACAACCACAGGGTATTGAGGAAGTGTCTGAAATCATAATGAGCCCGGAAGAGATTGATCAGTGGTTGAAGCTTTTTGGTGAAAGCGATGATCCCAGGTGAACAGTCAACAAAAAATCAGACTTATCTAACCGTATATATTTTAATTCGATTTTAATGGAAATTTGACCAAAATAGTGTATATTGTCCGGACTGACACCTGCCCTCCCTAACTTACTGGTATAACAGGTGTCGCGTCACCGGAAGTCTCCAGCTCGTCCCCCCCGTGCTGAGGACCCGGTGGCCCTCCTTAAGATCGCCGGGCTTGTTGAACAAGCCCGGCGATTCTTGTATTATCAGATTCTCCTGTGCAGCACCTTAATCCATCACTCTATCTATCCCTGCGAATAACAACCAACGTCAGATCATCCGAGCGGGGCGCATCCTGGATAAATTCCGTCACGGACCGGTCTAATACATCGATGAACTGATTCGCTGTCAATTCCTTCCTATCTGTTCGTTCTTTCTCCGATAAAAACACCGCTTTCTCGACAGTTTGGGTCAGACGTTCATCACCATACAGTTCATAACTGGCGGAGGCGGCCTCTGTAAGTCCGTCAGTGTACAGGATCATGTAATCCCCCTCTTCCAATAAAATTTCCCGCTCCTCAACCCGGTTCCCTTCTAAAACACCGAGCGCCATACCACCTTTTGTCAGGTATTGGATTTCCCTGTCCTTTTGCACCACCCAAAGAGGAGGATTATGTCCTGCATTCGCATACGTCAGCTGCCCCGATTCAGTGGACAGGACAAGGTAGCATGCGGTGATAAACATGCCCTGCTCTGCATCTGGTACAAGGATATCATTGACCCATGCCAGGACATCTGCTGGGGCGCTGATCTCTCTTGCAGCAGCACGAATCAATGTCCGCACAAGGGTCATATAAAGTGCAGCGGGCATGCCTTTATCTGCCACGTCGGCGATAACAACGCCCAGCTTATTCTCCGGCAGTAGAAAACAATCATAGAAATCACCACCGACCTCGCGGGCAGTCAGCCAGCGTACGCTGATATCCCAACCCGGCACATCCGGCAAAGTTCGCGGCAAAAAGGTGCGCTGTATCTCACGTGCGAGCTGTATCTCACGTTCAAGCCGCTCATGTTCAAGCATATCCTGCTGCAAATAAGCATTTTGCACAGCCAATGATGTCTGCTGCGAGACACCTGTTAATATCTCCAAACGCTTGCTGCGCAATCGCATGAAAGAACCCTCACCAGGCAATAAATCCTCTATGATTACATCGGATTCTTCTACTAACAGCACCCCC
>JAUXFR010000180.1 GCA_030622805.1 Anaerolineae bacterium
AAAGAGAGGCATGAGTGATATTGAGAGGGCGATCGATTTATAAAGGCAAGGCGCAAGGGGAGGCGCTGGTGACGTCGATGGGGATTTCGTTCTTCGGGGGGGTGGACCCGGAGAGCGGGGTGGTGGTTGAGAAGGGGCATGAGCTGGAGGGGCGGTCGATCGCAGGCAAGGTGCTGGTGTTCCCCACAGGGAAGGGCTCGACGGTGGGATCTTATACGCTGTATCGACTGAAACATAACGGGATGGCTCCGCTGGCGATTGTCAACGCCGAGTGTGAGACGATCACTGCGGTTGGATGTATTATTGCCGAGATCCCTTGTGTGGATCGGATACCCATTGAGCAGCTAGAATCAGGGCGAAAGGTGGTTGTGGACGGCGACTTGGGGGTAGTGGATATGTTGGAACTGATTGAGAAGGTTACACCGGGGCATGTGACTTAGGCGGTTGTGGTGCGATGTTGATGATAACGCCCTCGTTTGGGACGTAATCAATGATGCCTGGTAGCTCGCCAATCCCATTTCCGCTGCTATGGTCGGTTTGGTGAAGGTGGTGCATGGTCACATCAATGCCCCCAAAATATCTGCCATGTGGACGCCGTCAAGATTGGGAAATACCACCTCGGCAGCTCCCACTCGTTCAACCGGGCCAAGCCCCACTGTGTGGAAACCACCTGCTATGGCGGCTTCTATACCGGCTGAAGCGTCTTCCACCACCACACAACGAGCAGGTGATAGGTTTAACTGAGCTGCGGCGTGCAGGAAAAGATCGGGAGCGGGTTTCTGCCTCTCAACGCTGTATCCATCCGAGATGGAGTCCAGCAGCGGTCCGATGCCGAGGCGGGTAATCACCTCCTGTGCATTCTTACTGGCTGATCCTATGGCGATTTTAATTCCGGCAGCCTGTAATTCATCCAATAATGCCTTCGCTCCAGGTAATAGGTCTTGTTGAGTGATATCCTTGATGTATTCTCTGTAATAGCTGTTCTTGCGAGCCATCATATCCTGGATCTTATCCTCGGGGTAGACACGACCTTTCAGGATGAACATTAATGACTCGCGGCGAGGGATACCCAGTAAAGTTTCGTTCTCTTGCTGGGAAAATGGGATTCCCTCCTCATCTGCAAGTCGCTTCCAGGCGCGATAATGATATTCAGCCGTATCGGTGAGTTCGCCGTCCAGATCGAAAATAAAACCGCTGACGATTATTGGATTCCGAATCTGTGCTGTGTATGGTGTATCACTCATCACGCTTTATATCCACTTCCTGTAATTCGCCCTGGTGTAAGAAATGGAACTTCAATCTCTTCCAGTGAGTGGGTAGGGAAGGGTTCGCAGACCATCCTTCCGGAGTGATGTGTAAACCCGCAAAGCCAAAAACAACCGCTTGCCATAACCCACCAGCAGAGGCAGCGTGAATACCGTCCCGGGCGTTGCCGCGCATGTCTTGCAGGTCTGCGCGTACAGCACGGATGAAGTGTTCGTAAGCATCGTTTGGTTTCCCCACCCGGCAAGCCATGATAGACTGGATCGACGGACCAAGAGAAGAACCATAAGTGTGATCCGTGTGTGGGGTGTAATAATCGTAGTTGACCTTAATATCTTCCGCTGAATAATGCTCTCCCAGAAGGTAAAGCAGTATGAGTACATCCGGTTGTTTGATAACCTGTGTTTGATTAGCGCCCTCAATGCCCAGGATGGATTGAATGGATTTATGGCGCGGTTCCATGGCAGCAAGGTCTATATCTTTGAGGTTGAAGTACCCATCAAACTGCTCGATCAGACCTGATTGTTGGGCAGGTAAGTAAATATTAGCGATCACGTGGCGCCAACGGGCGAGCCGCTCTGCGGACAGATCAAGTTGATTGATTAGTTCTATAGCTCTAGCGGGCGCATGAGATTTGAGCCAATCCAGCACTTCAAGTGCTGTCTGCATATTCCACTGAGCCATTCTATTGGTGAAGGCATTATTATCTACATGTTCGTGATACTCGTCGGGACCGATAACATTGTTGTATTCGTAGTAACCGGCTTCGGTATTCCACTCGGCTCGCGACGCCCAGAATTTGGCTGTATCCAGGATGATTTCCGCGCCCTTTTCAACAAACCAGTCGTCGTCACCTGTAACCTTCCAATATTGATAGGTCGCGTAGGCAATATCAGCGGAAATGTGAATCTGGATATCTCCGGTCCAGATGCGTATTAAACTGGTTCGATCGTTTTGATTTGGGACCCATGTGGGAGTTACCTCCTCGCCAGTATCAGCGCTTTCCCAGGGGAATCGAGCGCCTTCAAAGCCTTTTAACAGGGCATTCTGGCGAGCAGCGGTAAGGTTTCGATAGCGGTAGTTCAGCATGTTACGGGCAATGTGAGGGTTGGTGTAAGTGAACATTGGCAGCATGAAGATTTCCGTGTCCCAGAATATATGTCCGCGATAACCGAAACCGGAAAGTGTCTTGGCTCCGATACTGACGCGATCGTCGTGACGCGGTGCGGCGATAAGCAGTTGAAAAATATTGAAACGTAAAGCTGTCTGTGATTCTTCATCCCCCTCGATGACCACATCGCTGCGCGCCCATTCCTGAGCCCAGCCTTGTGTATTCAAATCGAGTGCCGTGTGCCAGTCTGCGATATTGTTCACGTGCTCGATGGCAGAGTTCACAACCGCAGGGGTATCTCGCGATGTGACGATCGATACGTATTTTTCAAGGGCGATCGGCTCACCCGGGTGGGCGTTCATCACGATCACGCGAGTGGGCGTGTTCTCCACATTGCAGAAATTGTCGAACAAGGGTTTCCCCGCGACGACCAAAAAACGCATGGCACTGGCTAGCTCAATTCGCGTACTGCGAGTGCGGTTGTGGAGATAGATTGTCTCCTCTCGTGTTCCCTGACCGATCCAATGCCAGTGAGCGATGCTTTCAGTGTCGGTGTTTCCATTTAGAGATGCTCGAAACTCAATTTCCCCATCAAATTTGGGGACCACCTGGCAGCGAATCAGCATGGTGTGCTGGTCTGCGAGTGATATGAATCGTTCGAAGGTGATCTCTGCCCTTCGTCCCCCTGGTGATTTCCAGTGCACAATACGGGTGAGCACGCCGGTTCTCAGGTCGAGAGACCGGTGGAATTTCTCCACGGTACCCGTGTCAAGGGAGAAACGTTCATCTTCCAGGGATATGATAAAAGGAAGCCAATCGGGCGCGTTAACCAACTCGGTGAAAATGATGGGTACGTCGTCGAACACGCCATGGACGAATGTCCCCCGCCGATCATCTGGATAGCCCTCTTCAAACGCACCTCGGGTCGCGAGGTATCCATTACCAATAGTAAAGATTGTCTCCTTGTGGTGTTGTGATTGCGGGTCGAAGGTATCTTCGGAAATCTGCCAAAGGTCGCTCATTTTAAATCATCCGAAACGGGCGTAGTCCAGTAAATCAGTAAATGGGATGGTTGCCAGCCCAATGACGTGATCGGCTGCTCCATAATATACGTAGACAGTATCATCCACAACGGGGTTCGCGCATGAGAACACCACGTTTGGCACATCGCCGCGCAGCTCCCAATATTGTTCGGGCTCAAAGATGGCACCTTTTGGTCGGTGGATCACTTTGCCAGGGTCTTCCAGGTCCAGCAAGCAAACACCTAAACGGTATACATGGTTGTGATCGTAGGCGTGATAGATCATCAACCAGCCGTATTCAGTCTCAACTGGCACACCGCTCCCTCCGACACGCGTGTTATCCCAGTCGTTATTCGTGCGCGGGGCAATGAAGGGACGCATAAATTCCTCCGGCCAAGTGCGTAAGTCAATGCTTTCTGCGAGCCATATCTGTGGTGGTCGGCGGTGTAAAGAGACGTAGCGTCCATTGATCCGGCGAGGGAACAGGACGTGATCTTTATTGTTTTCTCCAGTTACCAGAGGTCCTATTCGTTCCCAGGTGATCAGATTGTGACTGAGAGCGAACATAGGTGTAACATGAAGTGTGCTTACAGGGCTGCCAACATAAGCTGTATAAGCCATATAAAAAATGCCATCGATCTCGGTGACGCGAGTATCTTCCACACCACATGCATCTCTGTCGCCGGTGGGTTCTAAGACCGGACGACGTAAACGGTTCCAATGAACGCCGTCGGCGCTTACGGCGTAGCCAATGCGGCTTATCCAATCTAAGCCCTGGGCGCGGTAGTGCATGTGAAATAGACCGTTGTGGTAGATGACGGATGGGTT
>JAUXFR010000243.1 GCA_030622805.1 Anaerolineae bacterium
GCCAATTCCGATGGATGATGGTTCGCTTTAGTATAATGATTATATTCTGAGCATCAGGAACGAGCATCCAATTATGCACAATTACCGTCGCTTTATCTTATTTATACTGCTCTTATCTATTCTATCTGGCTGCACAGGCACCCCGGCACTCCAGATCCCGGCATCGATTGCAGAGAGTGGAATAAATTCCGGTCTGGAGTTCATCTCTGCACCCGAAAACGCAGCGCCAACACCAACACCATTCAAACCGTTGCCGCCAACCGCGGTCTATGTACCTGTCAGCACTGAAGTTCCATTATCTGATGTGCCGCCAACTGCTGCCCCTGAGACCATTTTCAGCTACGGTGAAAGTGAACCACAGCCGATCCTTTCGCAGCCTCCCGGTCAGATCAATATTCTTCTGCTGGGAGCGGATGCACGTCCTGGTAACAAAAAATTCCGCACAGATACGATCATCCTGGTGACGCTTAATCCAAGATTAGGCACAGTGAACATGTTATCCTTCCCGCGTGACCTCTATGTTCATATCCCGGGTGTGGGTATGAATCGCATTAACACGGCTTACTTTTACGGTAAGGTTCCTCTGGTAATGCAGACCTTTAAATACAATTTTGGCATTCGCCCGGATCACTATGTTATCATCAACTTCTCGTCATTCAAACGTATCATAGACAGCCTCGGTGGGCTCAATGTTTATGTGAGTCAAAGGCTGCAGGATTACCGCGCCGGATATTGGGTGACTATCCCGAAGGGCGGTGTACATATGGACGCCGATACGGTTCTTTGGTATGTACGATCGCGAAAGACGACCAACGACTTCCAGAGGAATCAACGCCAGCAGGATGTGCTGCGATCGATTTTTAACCGGTTGATCAGTCTGGATGGGATTAAACGGTTGCCAGAATTCTATGACTTATACAAGAACAATGTGATGACCGACCTGACTCTTGCTGATTTGATCCCATTGATTCCACTGGCAGTTCAAGTTAGCAAAGACCAATCCAGAATCAACCAGCTATTCGTTGGATCGGGCAAAGTCAGTAGTTGGATTACTCCCGGTGGAGCAATGGTCTTGCTGCCAAATAAAGCCAAAGTTAATAATATTGTCAAGAAATCCCAGAATATTAAATAGATGCCTGGCGAACTAACCACCATGAACCGTATCAAGGCGACGCCGCAGACCATCCTGCAGGGTAAAGGTTACTTCATCTGGAAGATCAGATATTGTGAAGGGGGTGACGTTAATGCGATCGCCGATCTGGCAGTAGAGTCCCAATTCACGCACGCAATTATTAAGGTTGCCAATGGAAGTCGAACCTACAATATCCACCCGCAAACCGGGGAGGATCTGGTCGGACCAATGGTTAAGGCACTGCGCAATAAAGATATCAGCCCCTGGGGTTGGCAGTATATCTATGGCTATGATCCGATCGCAGAGGCGGATAAGGCTGTTCAGCGGGTGAAGCAGTTCAACCTCGCAGGTTTTGTAATCGACGCAGAAGCGGAGTACAAAGCACCCGGTATGGAACGTAAAGCCAGGCAGTACATGAACCGTTTGCGCTCCGGATTGCCCAACACGCCGCTCGCCCTCAGCTCATATCGCTTCCCATCATATCACCCACAATTGCCCTGGGATGCCTTTCTTGATAAGTGCGATCTGGCTATGCCGCAGGTGTATTGGGAGCAATCGTACAATCCAGCTTCTCAGCTTGAACGTTGTGTGAACGAGTATCAGGAACAGACACATTCCCGTCCAGTTATCCCTACGGGTTCTGCCTATAAGCGCGGGGACTGGCAGGCTACTCCAGAACACGTCATCGAATTTATGGATAAAGCCATCGAATTAGATATTCCCGCAGTGAATTATTGGGAATGGGCGCATACCAGAAAACACTTACCCGAAACCTGGGATGCTGTTCGCGATTACTATTGGCCAGTTGAGGAGAAAGAGGACATAGCCGCCCTATATATCAGTGCATTAAATACGCACGACCCGGAAAAAGTGCTCGCTTTGTATGACGATGATGCCGTCCATGTCACATCAAAAAGAACCATCCAGGGCAAGCAGGCAATCCGGGAATGGTATCAGGAGTTCTTCCGTGAAATATTACCTAACGGAGTTTTCTACCTGACCAATTCAATTGGCGCGAAATCGCTTCGATTTATCAATTGGACGGCAAATTCCAGCGCTGGTGAAGTAAATATCAGCAGCGACACCTTGAGCCTGTATCAAGGCAAGATCATGTACCATTACTCGTTTTTTATTGTCACTTAAAAAAACGACGTTCGGGGGAAATAAGCATCGTCACACGCTCATTTGTGCTGATCTTAAGAATTTTCCTACCGCGAGCAGTTCGCCCAAGTAGTGCAGCGGAATCCAGACGTACTGCTTTGGGTGCCAGGCGGGAGGTTTGCAGGATGACTCTGTACGTGCCGCGAGCGATTGTCATTCCGACTACCCTTACTTTTGAAGGCAGCTTCCATGCCTGCACGCCCTGCCCATGACGTCCCTGGCTGGGGAAATCCTTCAAAGCGACTCTCTTACCGCTTCCATCGCTGGCAACCATCAACAAATCCCCAACTTTAGAAACAATATCAGCACCAATCACATGGTCGTCCTTATTAAGCTTGATACCCTTTACACCGGCTGCCACCAATCCCATTGGACGGATCTGATCTTCACCGAATCGGATAACACTTCCACCAGCCGTCATCAGGAGCACCTCGTCTTCCCCGTGCGTTAAATGTATCCAGCCAAGAGCGTCACCTTCATTGACCTTAACCAGGGTAAACGTCCCTGCTGATGGTCCAGGCAGTTCTCCCAGCGATGTTTTCTTCACCATCCCCTCCTGGGTAGCTGTCAGCACATACCATCCTTCGATCTGCTGCTTTTTCATTTGATCCTTTGGCGGAAGCGAGAACATTCCAGCAAGTTCAATATCTCCATTGAAAGGCGTGATTTGTTGTACAGATAACCCCTTTTTGCTGTCATTTGTCTCTGGAACTGCATGGACCGGGATGGCAGCCGCCACCCCCTTTTTATCAACCAGATATAGAGTATCGCGTGTGTTCACCTGTATTAAGCTGCTGGGGGCGTTTTTGCCGCTTATGCGCGGCATTTTTATATCCTGCGTGCGTGATAATTTCCCCTCCTTTGATAAGACAAGCCAGACTATCTTTTCTGGTGTCAGATCTGTTGTGGTGAGCATGGTTACATCCGGTTTGCCATCTTCGAACTGGGCGA
>JAUXFR010000167.1 GCA_030622805.1 Anaerolineae bacterium
GCTGGTTCGACAGTATATGATATGGTTTCAGCAATTTAGATGATACGGATCAACTTTTGTGCTATGCATATACTCATCCTGCTGACATCAACTTTTTCCTCTTCTGATTCCGCAGCCGATATTATAGAGTAAAAATCTAAGGTATACAATTCGGATTTGGTATGTGTATAGATGGATACAAAGGACAATTTATTCACTTCAAGGCAATTTGTGTTGAGATATCGTTATGAGGATTGGGTTGTTGTATAACTAAACACAACTACAGTTTATTGAATTAAATATTCATATAATTAAATTATACCTTGACAATATTCAATATTTCTTTATACACTTTACAAATAATCGTATACATCAATCGCCAATTACCTAACATCTAACATCTCCTTATGTCCAATCCACCTTCAATTCCCAACAACAAAAACTGGGCTGCCCCATTTTTTACGATCTGGACCGGGCAGGCGTTTTCCCTGTTCGGCAGCCGGCTCGTTCAATTCGCTTTGATCTGGTGGTTGACTAAGACCACCGGTTCGGCTACTGTTCTGGCAACCGCCTCGCTGGTAGGGTTACTGCCTCAGGTAGTCCTGGGGCCATTAACCGGCGCGCTTGTGGATCGCTGGAACCGTCGGATTGTGATGATCGTGGCGGACAGCATAATCGCCCTGGCAACGGTAGCTCTTGCACTGCTGTTCTTGACCGAAACCGTTCAGATCTGGCAGGTATACTTGCTGATGTTCATTCGCGCCACAGCCGGTGGTTTCCATTGGCCTGCGATGACCGCTTCGACTTCTCTGATGGTGCCGAAGGAGAACCTATCTCGCATTCAAGGCTTTAACCAGATGCTGCAAGGTGGCATGAGTATCATCGCCGCGCCTTTAGGCGCGCTGCTGCTGGAAGTACTCCCCATGCAGGGTGTGCTGGCGATTGACGTGGGAACAGCGCTGCTGGCAATTGCCCCACTGTTCTTCATCGCCATACCGCAGCCGGATAGACAGCTTGGACCATCAGATTCTGCAGAGAAACCATCCATATGGCAGGACATGTGGGCGGGTCTGCGCTATGTCTGGTCCTGGCCGGGGATGATGATGATCGCTGGTATGGCGTTGGTGATTAACTTCCTGCTGACTCCTGCGGGTTCCCTGACGCCCATCCTGGTTACCAAGCACCTCCAGGGTCAGGCTATGGAATTAGCCTGGATGCAATCGGCTTCAGGTGTTGGGATGGTGCTGGGTGGACTGCTGCTGGGAGCATGGGGTGGTTTCAAACGCCGCATTCTGACCAGCCTGTTCGGATTGATCGTTTTAGGTATTGGGATGGCCATGATTGGATTTGTACCTTCTGGTGCTATCCTGCTTGCGATTGGGTTGATGTTTATCACCGGATTGACAATGCCGATCGTCAATGGACCCATTTTCGCCGTAATGCAGGCCACAGTGCCACCGGATATGCAGGGGCGCGTGTTCACCCTGCTGGGCAGCGCCTCCGCCGCCATGGCTCCGCTTGGTCTGATCATTGCCGGACCTGTTGCGGATAAATTTGGTGTGCAAACATGGTACATTATCGGTGGGGTCGTAACCGCAGCCATGGGATTGATCGGCTTCTTCATGCCTGCTGTCCTCAATGTAGAAGACGGACCACCAGCTGATGTCCAGTCACAAGATGTATCTGCTCCAATAGCGGCAAATCCAGGAGATTGAGTTTATGGCTTCAAGTTCAACTTCTCGTAGTTTTCGTACTTTTACTGTCATCTGGTTCGGGCAGCTTGTCTCGACCCTTGGATCAGGGTTGACCGGCTTCGCATTGGGGGTTTGGATATACCAGGAGACTGGGTCGACCACCCTGTTCGCGATGAATATGCTGGCGTTCGCCATCCCGACCCTGATCATGTCTCCTTTCGCAGGTGCGCTGGTGGATCGCTACGACCGGCGTTGGATGATGATCCTAAGCGACACTGGAGCGGGTTTGAGCACCCTGGCTGTTGCTGTCCTTCTGCTTACTGACAATTTGGAAATCCCATACATTTTTATCGCCACAGCATTCAACGCCGCTTTTACAAGCTTTCAATGGCCAGCTTACTCCGCTGTGACATCCCTATTGGTACCCAGGGATCAGCTCGGTCGTGCAAGCGGCATGGTGCAGATCGGGCAGGCAATCTCCCAATTGCTGGCACCCGCCGCCGCTGGAGCTTTACTGGTTACGATTGGTCTGGAGGGAATCATTCTGATTGACTTTGCCACCTTTGGGGTCGCCGTGTTGACTTTACTGGTGGTGCATGTCCCCAAACCCGCCGCGACAGCCGAAGGTGAAGCCAGCAAGGGTTCGATCTGGAAGGAAGCTGCCTTTGGTTGGCGCTACATCGTCGCACGACCAGGTCTGCTGGGGCTGCTGCTGGTCTTTGCTGTCTTCAACCTGCTTTCCGGGATCAATGCGCCGTTGATCGTCCCCATGATCCTGGACATGACTACTGCAGATGTGTTGGGTTACATGGCTTCGATTGTTGGTCTGGGTATGCTTATCGGTACGCTCGTGATGAGCGCCTGGGGTGGTCCCAAACGTAAGATCAACGGTGTGCTCGGTTTTCTAATGCTTTCCGGAGGAGCCACAATGCTGTTCGGTTTAACGCCATATTTAGCCGTGATGGCAATCGCTGGATTTATTATGATGTTTGCCATGCCGATCATCAACGGCTCCAGCCAGGCTATCTGGCAGCGCAAGGTAGATGCAGATGTACAGGGGCGTGTCTTTTCCGTGCGGCGTATGATCGCCTGGTCCATGACGCCCATCGCTTATGCCATCGCGGGTGTGCTGAATGATAATGTCTTCAAACCTTTGTTGGTTGAAGGGGGAGCCCTGGCTGATTCAATCACCGGTCGAGTAATCGGTGTAGGACCCAGCCGAGGCACTGGTTTATTATTCATCGTTCTCGGCTTCCTCAGTATCCTTACAGCGGCGAGCGGTTACCTGAACCCACGAGTACGTAATGTAGAGACCGAACTTCCAGACGCAGAATTGAAAACGATCGAAGATGAATTGCAAGAGCAGGCAGAAGATGTAGAAGACCTGCAGCCTTCTGCATCTACCGCTGACTGAATCGAATTTTGTAACCTTTTTAGTATCTCTGCATCTAAATTTAGCAGTGATATAATCTGCTATAGAACGCTGTTAATAAAATTCCAGGAGGAAGTATGCCGATATTTGAGTTCCTATGCGAAGACTGCGGTCAGCCGTTTGAAGAATTGGTGTTCAGCAGCAGCGCTGTGGATGAAGTGACCTGCCCTGAATGCGGCAGTGCTGAAGTGCAAAAAATGATCTCGACTTTTGCGTCCCGCATCGCCGGTGGCAGCTCAGCATCTTCATTCAACACCAGTTCAGCGGCATCCTGCGCCCCCAGCGGCGTCTGAGGCCTCTGATCTCAGATCGACCGTGTGTCGATAACGAATATCAAGAGTATTTTGGTTCGCCAAAGTACTCTTTTTATTTTCCCTTGTTGCATCAGAAACCCGTTTTCTTTTCAGTATTACCTTAGGCACTATGCGTGCGAGTTGATCATGAAATATTTAACATCTCCGTTGGCATATAAAACGGGTTTCTTGGGGATGCCCAGAGTCCTGCGGAGGTAAATTCGGGTAAAATGCTAACCATATTTGTGTTACTGTGCTGTGATTCGTGGTTCCAATGCATCTGCGAAAATATCCCTACTACGTTGGTTCGATCATCAATCTGCTGACCAGATTTGATGATCCTGTCTTAATCCTGAAGATCTTCATGGGGCAGCATAAGCCCGAATCGGCTCAAGTTCGTTTACGAAAGAGCGGGTTGCGGTTCAACGTTCGTGGCGCGATGGATATCTGGAGCATCAAGGAGACCTTCATCGACCGTTTTTACGAGCGTTTCGGCACGCCCATCAGCGACGGTTGGACCATCATCGATATCGGAGCAGGGATCGGGGATTTTACAATATTTTCAGCCTACCGGTATCAGAGCAACCGGGTCTTTGCTTATGAACCCTTCGCCCAATCTTTCAACCTGCTGTGTGAGAATCTGAGGCTGAACCGGCTCGACAACGCTCTAGTCTTCGCCCAGGCTGTAAGTGGACAGAGCGGTCTTGTGCAGTTAGACACTTCAGGTGGTGAACCACTGCAGATCCAGAGTGGGGAAACCGCGGTTGCGGGGGATGGGGAAGATCATGGATCGCTCGTACCCAGCGTTAATATTGCGGATGTACTCGCTCAAAACGAAATAAAACACTGCGATCTTTTAAAGCTTGACTGTGAGGGAGCAGAGTATGCCATCCTCTTCAACGCCGGTTCTGAAAACCTGCGTAGGATAGACCGCATCGTGATGGAATACCACGAAGGTGTGACGGATTATGACCACACAGACCTGGAACGATTCCTGATTGAGAGTGGATATCGCGTACGAATCACACC
>JAUXFR010000096.1 GCA_030622805.1 Anaerolineae bacterium
ACTTGGATAAGCAATCACCCCAGCAATAACAATGATCAGTAGAAAAATACTAACCAATATCAACGCTGTAGTACGTTTTGCGGTGGGGTTTTTATCATCCATATTAATCAGGATTTCCTACTTGAGCAACGCATCAGAGCTATTAAGTCTGCTGTTTATCCAGCACATACGCCATTATCATGATCAGGCTTAACTAATCATCGTTAAACAATTGATGATTATATCATCAGGACTGGGAGAAATTCTTAGCATATGCTAAGGTATAATTCGTGAAATTTCATCTGTTTAATTCCACGACAATGCTGGTGCTGGAGTGGGATGGGTGAATCGTGAGTCTTTGGGCAGTCAAACAAAACGTACTGATAATGGTGATCGTTTGATCAGGAGAGGTTTAGGTTTGAAGGATTTTTTATACTGGGGCGTGAGCCTTATTTTGGTCCTGGCGATTTGGTTCTTTACCTTTCAGATCGCAAAAGGTGGGGGAGTTCGGGCAGCCGAAATTATTCTGATGGGTGTATTGTACGCTCTTTTTACCGTATTCTTGATCAAGGTTTTGCGGTACACCTCACTGCCGCGAGCCTGGTGCTTTCGACTGCCTTTCCTGATCAGCGTCGGGATGGCCGGTTTTCAGTTTTTTTTGTTGGGGATTGTGTCCGGAAACGATCAATTCGCACCAATTTCGACACCCAGCTATGAAACGCAGGTCGTTTTGGGTCTTGTGATCCTTTTATTTTTCAGCATAATGAGTTCCTTTGGAGGCGCATTGTTTGCCTCAAGCCTTGAAGATGGATTGTGGGAGGATAATGCCCCGCCGCCGGCAGATATCAAAACTGACGTATTTCAACGGCACCTGCAGGTGATTGGTGTCCCAGGAATTGGACCCAGGTCGAAACGCTGGTTTGATATCATCCTGGCGGCTTTCGGGGTACTGATTTCTATGCCAGTATGGATGATGATTGTTTTTCTTATCTGGTTAGAAGACCCCGGTCCGCTCCTGTTTGTGAAAAACTCGGTCGGAAAGGGAGGGATAAATTTCCGCCAGTTTAAATTCAGAACGATGATCAGGGGGGCAGAAGAACGCACAGGGCCAGTTTTGTCTGAAGTTGGCGATGAACGTGTACTGGCAGTGGGACGTCTTCTGCGAAAAACGGCTTTGGACGAGCTGCCTCAATTGATCAATATCCTGACCAGGGAAATGAGTTTTGTTGGACCTCGCCCTCAAAGGACTGTCCTTGTGCTAGATTACCTGATCCACATGCCTGAATATGCTGAACGGCACCAGGTTCTGCCGGGATTATCCGGATTGGCACAAGTGGCTGGCGATTACTATCTCACGCCACGACAAAAATTACGCTTTGATCGTATTTATATCCAGCACATGAGTCTGGGTTTTGATCTAAAACTGCTTGTGTTGGCTTTCTTGATAACTTTCTGGTACCGATGGCAGAAAAATTGGGACGGGCGGCTTCCCAGGAAATTACTGCATCCAAATTTACCGGAAAAATGATTTCCGAACCTAAATCTGTCAACTGCTTTCTTTCGAGAACCTTTTCCAGGCGGCATACAATATAAGCGTGGTGACCAACGCATTTACCGCCTGACCGGCGATCGTGCCGTAAACATCCCAGCGCAGGATCATCAAGACGCCAAAGGTAGCCATCACCAGTGTGGCTGCTGCGCTGGCGTAAAATATGGGTTGACTCTTACGCGCTGCTTTCAGCACAATCTGCAGAGGCCAGTAAAGATATGTCAGCGCGTAAAACACAACCATCAAGAACACTCCCTGGGCGTAATCCAGGTATGTATTTCCATAAAACAGCTCCAGGAGTTGGGTACGAAACACGATCGCAAGCAGCAGCAGCCCCGCAGTGGGTATGCCTGCAATGATATAGGTGCGACGTAACGTGCGGTTCAGTGCGGGCAGCCCCTGTTGGCGGTACATTCTGGCTGCGCGCGGTGTTATGTATGTGTCGAATGCGCGCAGGAGCGTGTGAATTGGTGCAACCAGATTCTGCAGAGCCCGGTAAGCTCCTGCCGCAGCAAAACTGATCAATCCGGCAGTAAGAACTGGGTAGAATTCGAATGACAGCCAGGTCAAAACATTTCCCCCAGCGATCCAGCCTCCAAAGCGCCAATTCCGGAGGAAGGTCAGATGTATGTTGTAAAATTTTCTGCTCCAATAGCGCCTGGTTTGCCACACACCTGGCAGGATGGCGAAGAGGGCTCCCAAAGCGATTGCATACAAACCTGTGACCCCTGTTAACTGCCCATGGTATGCCCACCAGATCAAGATTCCGAGGCGAACGCCATTTGAAATGCTGGTGTTGATGGCGGCATCCAGTATCTTTCCGCGGGCGTACATCATACGCCTCAGGTATTCCTGAAGCTGCCACAAGAGGATTGGTGCCCAGAGGGCAAAAAGCGCCGGTCCCGCAGTATCGTTACCAGTTTCTATCAGCAGCCATCCACCGAGCGCTGCGATGACGGACATCACCAGCGCCATTGATATCTGGATTATGCTGGTGCTGGTCGCGTAGCGCTTGAAGCGAGCTTCTGTCATTGGGGCGCCGTATGCGTTCATTGGTTGAACGATGATCCCATCCTGAATCGCTCGGACCAAGCGCAGGATGATGAAGCCCACTGCATAAACGCCTAATTCTGTTGGGCTGACGCTGCGTGCCAGGATGATAGTTGCCAGGAAATTCGCTGCGCTGATGATCCCCTGGTCAAACGCGGCCAGATAGCCCCCTCGAGCCCCGCTTCCAGAGAAGAAATTAAATACCTCTCTCGCCTGGCGTGAAATTTTTCGACCTGACTTATTCACCCCGGATTTCTGATTGGACTTATTACTCTTCTCTGGTGGCGTCATGGCGTTCAAAGAGAATCAATTCTAACTCATTTATGTTAAATAGGGCATATAATAAATCTCTGGAATCAAATAATAAACCCGAATATATCTTCAGCCAACCGTATCTAATCGATGCTGTTGGCGTCTTATTAATGACAGAATGAATTCTGAGCAAAAATTACTCATGCGCGCCAGGGAGCTTGACGAACAGGCGTTGGCAGAAATATATGACAGCTACAACGCGGAGTTATTTCGTTATGCCCTCCGTATGTTAGGCAACGAAGATCTTGCGGAAGAGTGCGTGGCTGAGACTTTCAGCAGATTACTGCATGTGTTGAATAAAGGTGGAGGACCTACGCAGTACTTACGAGCTTATCTGTATCGTATTGCCCACAATTGGGTCACGGATCAATATCGGCGCTTGTCACAGGAAGAACGACTATCGCAGGAAGAGACCATAGACGATTCTGGTGATAATCCACCCCAGGCTGTGGCACAGGAAATGGCACGTCAGGAACTTCGCCTGGCTCTGCAGAAACTGACACCGGACCAGAGACAGGTCATCACATTGAAGTATCTGGAAGGTTGGAAAAACTATGAGATCGCTGGGGCTTTGAATAAGCCTGTGGGTGCGATCAAATCTCTGCAGCATCGTGGGTTGAATACTTTACGTCGGAATTTTGGTTATGAGGTAGTGGAATAAATATGAAGAATGGAAAATATGAAGGGTTGGAACCGGATCTGAAAGCCCGTTTCGAACTGCTTGAAAAGGTGCCAGAACGAAGTCTGGAAAACACAATTGAGGGGAGGGCGTTGTTCCTGGCGCAAGCGCGCGCGCTTAGGACCGAAAAATTGCCAGTCTCTCCCGTATCTGTAACGCTTCCTCTCCGTCTTAAAGGTTGGGTAGACAATTTTCAGAAAAAATTTCACAAACCCATATTCATTAGAAAGGAGCGATATTCTATGCTGGCTACATTGACAACTTTACTGGTTACACTTGGGATACTATTTGGGGGCGCTGGGGCGACTGTATATGCAGCGCAGGACAGTTTACCCAATGAAGTGCTGTATGAGCTGAAAGTAATCTCGGAGGATCTACGCCTTAATCTGACCCGTGATCCGGATGAGCAGTTAAATCTTGTATTGGAGTACACAAATGAACGTATGCAGGAGATGGCGTCCCTGTGGAACGACGGTGAACCGATACCACCTCAAACCGCAACCCGCTATCAGGAGCAGTTAAACTATGCCCTGCAGCTTGCGACCCAATTTGACAATGATGACATGATCCAGGCAGCTCAGAAGATTCGATCGACACTCGAACAACAGGAGCGAGTGATGACGAAACTGATGACGAATGCACCGGAAATGGTTGACCCGGTCCTGAACCAGATGCGTGAGCTGATCCGGGAACGCATCAGGATGGTAGATTTGGGGCTGGAAGAACCGCTGACGCTGCGCCAGCAGCTGCAGCAGCACTTACGCGATCAGCAGGATGATCCTGAATTTCCTCCTGCTGGGAACGAAGTTCCTGGGAGTGGATCTGAATCAGGGTCGGGTCCGATGGATAACCCGCGCAATGAGTCTCCTGGCATGGGTCCGAAAGATACACCTGATGACGAGCAGAAACAGTATGGTGCGCCTGAAAACTCCGGCACACCCCAGAAGGATGATGGATGCCCGGATCCTGATGCTGATAGCGGCTCCGGAGAACCACAGTCACCTGCCAAACCACCCACTAAGGATGGTGATGACTCTGGTGATCATAATGGGGAGAAGATGGGCAAACCTTAATCATCAATCCATCGACAAAATATTAAAAATCCCGCATGCACTCGTGCTTACGGGATTTTTTCTATTAATTGTCCAGGCAGGCACCCCGGCGGCACCCGGAAGTGCCCACTTACCGCTGCTTCCTCTCGGACCTGACGGAGTTCGCAGGTTTCCGCCGCGCCGGACCCACCCGGACAGCAGGTAGCATACCAAAGGTGGTAGCACTTGTCAACAAAAAACTGCCACGTTGTGTCGCATTTCTTGATTGCGATTTCTTTCCGTCTTATTATGACGGAGGGATAATGTTATTACGTGAGTTAACTAAATAAGAACTAAATGATTCATTCCAGGGGAAATTTACTAATAAAACTTGGATTAGAAATTTATGAAAGACCTGTTATAATATGTTAATCGTTAACTGGGATCGTTTTTAGTAAGAAGGGAGAATGAATGTGAAGAACAGAAAGCGAATGATTTTTATCCTAGTACTATTAGCCTTTGTGGTTATTCTGGCGGTCGTTGTACCAGTTTCGGCACAATGTGCTAAGAATAAACTTGTCCGTCTCACAATGGTCAATAAGTCGGACCAGCCTGCTTATATCCAATTGACCGGAGATGAATTTTATTATCTGACAGTTGGGAGTGAGGCGACGAAGACTTTTACAGTCAATAGAGAAGTATACGACCGGATTACCTGGACCTGTGATGCACAATCCAGTGGAACGCTCGATATGTCAACTAACGTGAAGCTGATTCTCATGCCCTGCGACCAATGTGCGCCCAATCAGGGAGCACCGACCATGGAAAAGGTCAGCCTATTTGACTCACCGACCGGGATTTACTGGCACTACCAGGACGAGTAGCTGGTTATCCGCTTGATAACGGAGAATTTAAATTTAGTAAGGTAATAAATTTTCCTCAGCCGATTCTATTTTGCGGTCCTATCAATCCGGTAGGACCGCTTTAATTTAACGATTCAGACTAAAATAAACTTACCTGTAGTATATAATATCGTTGCTGAGTACTATCGACCAATTTCTGTTAACAACAATTATGGAGGAACGTATGTCTGATTTGAAAGAATATAAACCCGGCACCGCCTTCAACGGCGTAATAAGCCGCACGTTCGACACATCCGAGCCGGCCTGGCCGGAGCCCAACCGCGCCAAAGAGGGCGCCCCTAACGTGCTTTTCATCGTGCTGGATGACACCGGCTTTGGGCAGCTTGGCTGCTACGGCAGCCCGATGAAAACCCCCAACCTGGATGCCCTGGCCGAGAACGGACTGCGCTACAACAACATGCACACCACGGCGCTGTGCTCGCCGACGCGCACCTGCATCCTGACCGGGCGCAACCACCACTCCAATGCGATGGCCTGTATCACCGAAGCATCCACCGGCTACCCTGGAGCCAACGGCAATATACCCTTCGAGAACGGTTTCCTTTCGGAAATCCTATTGCAGCGGGGCTACAACACTTATGCCATTGGCAAATGGCACCTGACTCCAGCCGACCAGATTTCAGCGGCAG
>JAUXFR010000260.1 GCA_030622805.1 Anaerolineae bacterium
GATAACACCATACCCAGAGATAATATCCTTAAATTCGTTGACATCCTGAATGAGCACGAAATTTCCTGTGAATATGAATCGGTCCCTCATGCCGGACATGATTTCGTTGATCATTATGAAGCAGGACTAATCCGTGCTCTTCGCTTTCTGAATTTATAAAAACCGGTCAACCATATAAGTGCAAACCTTGTCTCGACTAGAAAATCCTGAACAGTTTCAAACCAGTAATATTTCATTTTGATTGAAAGTTAATCGATGTACAACCGCTGCTCATGGATCAAATTATAGATCTTCGGCGGAACGTAATACCGGTAGGTCTCTCCCCTCCGGACGCGTTTGCGTATCTTGGAAGAAGATATTTCCAGCAAAGGAGCGTCTATAAAGTATAGTTTTTCGCTTATGCCATGCGTCTGTGTTTCCAAATTACGTAATTCGATTTCCTCCCCCGGGCGGCACATGATCCCAATCCCGTCGCAGGCAAGCACAAATTCATCGGGAATATGCCACGTGTGAATATCAATTAGTGAATCTCCACCAACAAGGTAATACAGCTCTGCATTGGGATACTGTTGAGCTAGTAGTTTTACAGTATCAACGGCGTAGTGCGGCGGTGGGCGATCGATCT
Source organism: Anaerolineae bacterium (assembly GCA_030622805.1). Taxonomy (GTDB): domain Bacteria; phylum Chloroflexota; class Anaerolineae; order Anaerolineales; family UBA4823; genus JAUXFR01. The sequence continues at coordinate 626 of JAUXFR010000260.1, forward strand.
CTACCTGTGATAATTCAAAAAATTTGTTATCTGATATCGCAGCTTCGACCATCTGCAGCCTTTTTTTTAGAGGACTTACCACCTGATCTCTTTTATGCGGAGGATTTGGTGTAAGCACCCATAATACCCTGTCCAGAGAAAGTTGATCGTATGCCTCCGCAGCCAGGATTTGATGACCGATGTGCGGCGGATCGAACGTACCACCAAAAATTCCCAGTCGAATGTGTTGCATCATTCCTGCCACTCCAGCTCATTTTCGCCAACGAAAACCGTATCCCCCACCTGAACACCAGCCTCTCGAAGCGCCTGATCGATCCCCAGAGTCTCCATTATCCGCTGGAATCTACGAACAGATTGGAAATGCTCCCAGTACGTCATCGCTGCTGCGCGTTCAATCGATTCTCCAGATACGCGCCAGCCATCATCTTCTTTTTTAATTTTGAACTCGCGTGGATCGCTATCCAGGCGATATACTGGGGTCTCTATCACAGGAGCAGGAGAAGGAACCTCATCAAGCACCTTTGCTACCCGGTAAAGTAATTCACGAACATTGGTTCCGGCAACAGCGGAAATCGCAAACAGCCCTTTCATCTGGATCTTTAATTCATGTTCCCGTAATCCGGCCTCCACTTCAGGCCAACGCGCCTGCACATCCGGCAGATCCATTTTGTTCAACGCTACGATTTGAGGCTTCTTAGCTAGATCCGGATCAAACAGCGCGAGCTCCGTATTGATCTGCGCATAATCAAGAATTGGATCTTCCGCCAATCCATCCAGCAAATGGATCAGGACACGTGTTCGCTGGATATGTCTGAGGAAATCGTGCCCAAGCCCAATGCCCTGGTGAGCGCCTTCGATCAATCCAGGGATATCGGCCAATACCAGAGAAGTTTCCGGATCAAGAGTTGCGACGCCAAGATTCGGCACAAGCGTAGTAAAAGGATAAGCTGCGATCTTTGGTTTTGCCTGAGAAACAGCGGAGAGCAAGGTGGATTTCCCAGCGTTAGGGGCTCCGATGATACCAACATCAGCGATCAGCTTCAATTCAAGCCGCAGATTCCGTTCTTGAAAAGGTTCTCCACGCTCAGCAATTTTTGGCACCTGATTAGTTGATGATTTAAACCGTGCGTTGCCTCGTCCCCCACGCCCTCCTATCGCGACGGTCAATCGGTGCTCAGTATCCACCAGGTCTCCGATAACATCTCCGGTATTATCATCATAGACAATCGTACCGGGTGGCACGGAGATGATCAAGTCATCACCAGACCGACCGGTCATATTGCTTTTTCCACCCCTGGCACCGCCCTGCGCTCTAAACTGGTTTTTATTCCGGAAGGAAGAGAGCGTGTTCAATGTCGAAACGACTTCCAATATCACATCGCCACCTTTTCCTCCATCCCCGCCATCGGGTCCACCTCTTGGCACGAATTTCTCTCTTCGAAAATGTACACTGCCATCCCCCCCCTTCCCAGAGCGTACGTAGATAATGGCTTGATCAATAAACATAATGAATATTATTATACCATCTGGGTATGTCAGGAATCTGCGGTGAGTAATCAATCCGGAATATCAACGCCTCGCAAATCATTTGTACATCTATTGTGGGATATTGCACAAATGCTTGGAATGTGGTACATTTGGCTTGAAATTCCGAACAGTTAAACGAAACGATTCTTAATTTGATAGCAGAGTCAACCGTTGATCACCAGATTGTCCTGTAAAAGGAGGTATAAGTGACAGAGAAACCAATTCCCGATATTGTCGTTGGACGACTACCCATATATTTACGATCATTGCAGAGGATGGCTATAGAGGGAAGGCGTGTGACCTCCTCCCAGGAACTGGGAGAACGTCTGGGAATCTCCGCGGCTCAAATCCGCAAGGATCTCTCACAATTTGGCGAATTCGGTAAACAGGGCACAGGCTACAAGATCGATTATCTTATCGAGCAATTATCGCGCATACTGCGCGTAGATAAGGTATGGGATGTTGCCCTGATTGGAGCCGGTGATGCCGGTCATGCAATCGCCAACTACCAGGGATTTGCCAATCGAGGTTTCCGGGTCGCCATGATATTTGATAATGATGATCTGAAAATCGGCACAAAAATCGGTGATTATACCATCCAGGATGAAGCAGAACTTGTGGACAGAGTTAAAGAATCGGGGATCAAAGTCGCGATGCTTACCGTACCAGCGGATCAAGCGCAGCAAGTTACGGATTTACTGGTTGAAGCGGATATAAAAGCGATCCTAAACTACGCACCTATCAGCCTGAACGTACC
>JAUXFR010000068.1 GCA_030622805.1 Anaerolineae bacterium
GAGCCAATACCCGACACAGCATATCTCACCCCGGGTCAATTGCTGGTCATCCCTCGCAGGTTGACGGAGACGACCACGCCTGAGCACACCATGCCTGACAGCGAAGTGGTTTACTCTCCTTCTGCAGCCAATTTTGATGTGGATGCTTTTGTCACCGAGGCCGGGGGCAAGCTCAGCAGGTACAAGCAGTGGCTGAGAAGTACCGGCACCGTGTCTGGGGCAGATGTAGTCAATCGGGTTGCGATTGAGAACTCAATCAATCCGCGCCTGCTGCTCTCCCTGCTCGAGTACCAGAGCGGTTGGGTCTACGGGGATACTCAGGATGTTGAGTCCGACGATTATCCAATGGGCTACATCGATGTACGCGAGAAGGGGTTGTACAATCAGTTGGTCTGGGCGGTCAACCAGCTTTCGATCGGCTACTACGCTTACAGGGAAGGACGCATGACCGAAATCCACTATCCAGACGGGGTTTCCATGCGTCTTGCGCCAGAGCTGAATGCCGGCAGCGCTGCCCTGCAGTATTATTTCGCACAGCATTATCAGGGGGAAAAATGGGAGCAGGCAGTAGATGCGGACAGCGGTTTCCCTGCCCTGCATACGCGCATGTTCGGCGATACGTGGGCGCGCGCCGCGATGGTAGAGCCGCTTTTCCCACGCGGTCTGGCGCAGCCGTCTTTGATTCTCCCCTTTATGAGAGGCTGGCCCTGGGCGCACACTGGAGGCGCGCACGGCGCGTGGGAACGGGATGGCGCTTTCGCAGCGCTGGATTTTGCACCGGGAAGCACTCAGGCGGGCTGCTTCCCATCACCAGCCTGGGTGACCGCCTCCGCCTCCGGACTGGTGGTTCGCTCGGGTAATGGTATCGTGGCGGTGGATCTGGACGGTGATGGCTATGAACAAACCGGCTGGGTGCTGGTTTACCTGCACATCGAAAAGAAGGATCGCATACCTGTAGATACCTGGGTGGACCAGGGACAGGAGATCGGACACCCATCCTGCGAAGGGGGTATCTCTACTGGCACGCACGTGCACATTGCCCGTAAGTTCAACGGGGAATGGATCCCGGCGGATGGCCCATTGCCGTTCAATTTGGGTGGCTGGGTGGCACATGCCGGGGACGCGGCTTACAAGGGCACGCTCACACGCGATGGGGAAATCGTGACCGCCTGTACGTGTGCTAACGCGGCTTCTTTCCTCACCCGCGGAGATGATGACCCGTAATCACTCCCCAATGATGTTTGGGCGAAATTACCAGTGGTAGTATGTTCAAGAAAAGTTTTAATAAACTCTTTCTGCTTCTTTCCCTGGCGGTATTAATTACCACAGCCTGTTCCCCGCGTTCTTTGGCGAATCAGGACACGGGTGCGGAGATATCAACTTCCGGTCCTGTGCGTGATGCTGAGCTGGCAATGGGAAAAGATACCAATGATGGTCTTTCACAACCTGCTACCGAGGAATCGCAGTCAGAACAGCCTGTTAAGACAACCGAGACGCCTGCCGCAACAGCTTCAGCTAGATCGACGCTATTCGGAGATGAGGCTGCTGGTCAACCGGGCGACGATAATATAGGGTCTGCTGTGGTTGACGAGATGCCCATTCCCTATTACGCTCAGTCCGGGGACACACTGTCTATGGTTGCCAGTCGTTTTGAAGTGCGACCAGCGGAGATTTCCTCCCCTGATCCTATATCTGCTGATGGTTTGCTTTCACCTGGTCAATTGCTGCTTCTGCCATCCAGGATCGAGCCATCTGCGCCCAGCCAATCATTGCTTCCTGACAGTGAGGTTGTCTACGGCCCTTCAGCGGTTGAGTTCGATGTGAATCATTATCTGGTGCAGGCGGGCGGCTACCTAAGCCAGCACCGGGAGTACCTGCGCAGCACAGGCTGGACCAGCGCCGGGGATATCGTCGAACGTGTAGCCCTGGAGAACTCGATCAACCCGAGACTGCTGCTCTCTTTGCTGGAGTACACATGCGGATGCGTGAGGGGTCCGTCTGATGCTGGTCTTGAGGAAGGGTACGCGCTGGGTGTGCAGGATTTCAGGAGAAAAGGGCTCTACGGACAGATGTGGTGGGCGGCGAGCCAGCTCTCGTTGGGTTATTACGGCTGGCGGGACGGTACACTGCGAGAGATTCAACTGCCGGATGGTATAATCTTCCGCCTCGCGCCGGACTCCAACGCTGGCAGCAGTGCTTTGAGGCACTATTTTGCGCAGTTGATGGCTGCCCAGATAACATCCAGACAGGTGGATGTGTTTGACGCTTCTGCCTGGGAGCTGGCGCTTGATGTCGAAGACGGTTTACCTGCCCTGCATAAGGAGATGTTTGGCGATATGTGGACACGTGCTGCAGCTGCTGAACCGCTGCTGCCGGCGGGTTTACGGCAGCCGGAAATGATCCTGCCTTTCGAGCCTGACCGTGTGTGGGTGTTCGCCAGCGGTCCTCATCCAGCCTGGCAGGGTGATGGTGCACTGGCAGCACTGGATTTCGCTCCTGCGACCCATGCAGCAGGATGTGTTGAAACGGATGCCTGGGTTGTGGCAGTAGCGGATGGTCCGGTGGTACGCTCTGCGCATGGAGCCGTGGTGCAGGACCTGGATCACGATGGCGATCAGCCTATCATCAGCGATATGCAGGAGCAGACCGGTTGGGCGGTGCTGTACATGCATGTCGCCGAAAAAGATCGCGCCGTGGTTGGCACGTACCTGCTTAAAGGTGATCCGCTTGGACATCCCTCCTGTGAAGGCGGCCCGGCGACGGGCACCCATTTACACATCGCCCGCAAGTATAATGGTGAGTGGATTCTAGCCGGGGGTCCGCTGCCTTTTGTAATGGATGGCTGGACAGTTCATCCTGGTGAGGCTGCATACGAAGGCACCCTGACGAACGGCGACCAGGTCATCATCGCGGATCCCTGGGGAAGCCGTAAATCGCAGCTCACACGACCTGCGGTTGATGATTAGCATGCAGATGGACGCGTAGCCCGTCATCCCAATGCCGGTTGGATCGGATGGGTATGGCAGGTGTTGAAGTGTCACGTGTCAAGTTCCATGTACCAGGTTCAACGTTGGCTGGATCGGTAGGGACGCCGATTGGAGCTGTGAGAGACGATTACATAGGATGTTTACAGACATAGGAAATTGTATTATGAACATCCAGCGTAGATTCGCCAGCCTGCGGGTATCTGCGGGCATCCGCGTACCTGCAGGAGCGTGCGGGCATCGTCGCTCCATTGTGCTGATACTGATTATTTGCGCTTTAATACTGGCGGCCTGCCAGGGGAATGTGCCTGTTCTGGAACCCGGCGCGCAGGTGGCAGAAGCCGCGTGGCCTGAAAACGAGAACAGGCCGGGGGCAGAAAGCGCACAGTCTGACACGGATGAATTTGTTCCCACCCCATTTCCAACGCGACCGCTTTACGATCCTGGTGAACTGGTGGACTATGCCGCTCAGACTGGTGACACCCTGCCGTCTCTGGCAGCGCGCTTCAACACCACGGTGGAAGAGATTCTGGAAGCGAATACGTTTATCCCACCATCAGCAACCACTATGCCCCCGGGGATGCCGATGAAGATACCGGTTTACTACCTGCCGCTGTGGGGTTCGCCCTACCAGATTCTACCCGACAGCCTGTTCGTCAACGGTCCAGCGCAGGTCGAGTTTGATATTGAGGAGTTCGTGGCTCAGCAGCCCGGCTGGTTGAAAACCTATAGGGCATACGCAGGAGGTGCCAATCGCAGTGGTGCGCAGATCGTGGATTACGTGGCGCTGCGCTACAGTGTCAGCCCGCAGCTCCTGCTGGCGCTGGTGGAGTTTCAAACAGGCGCGCTAACCGATCTAGAAATGCCGGAAGAACTGCAGGATTACCCGCTTGGTAATGAGACTTACGATCACAAAGGCCTTTACCTGCAGCTCAACTGGGCTGCCAACCTGCTCAACAATGGTTATTACGCGTACCGCGCTGGACGTTTGCTCTCCCTTGAGCGTCCGAGTGGTAGGATAGAGCGCTTCGACCCCTGGCAGAATGCTGCTACGGTCAGCCTGCACAACTACTTCAACCATGTATACGACCAGGATAACGAGTACGATAAAGCCATCTCTGCTACGGGTTTTGCGGCAACCTATGTGACTCTTTTCGGTGATCCCTGGGAAGCGGACCAACCGCATATCCCGGGCAGCCTGACCCAGCCAGTCTTCACTTTACCATTCGAGGGTGGGAGGACCTGGGCGTTTACTGGGGGGAGTCACAGCCCATGGGGCGTAGGGGAGCCACTGGCGGCGCTGGACTTCGCGCCTCCCGATATCCGGGCGGGAAGCTGCCAGCCATCAGCTCTGCCTACTACGGCCATGGCAGCGGGTGTGGTAGTGCGCTCAGAGAACGGCGTGGTGGTGCTTGACCTGGACGGTGATGGCGATGAACGCACAGGTTGGAACATCTTCTACCTGCATGTGGCAAATCGTGGCCGGGTGGAGGTGGGTACAGAACTTCGGAGCGGAGAGGCGATCGGCTTCCCATCGTGTGAGGGCGGGAGAAGCACCGGTACGCATATCCACATCGCGCGCAAGTACAATGGGGAATGGATCCAAGCCGAGGGACCGCTGGCTTTCAATCTGGAAGGCTGGGTGGCGTTTAACGGGGAGGAAGATTATATGGGTACATTAGTTAAGGGTGGGCAGGTTGTTCGTGCGTGCGTGTGCTCGGATGCAGAGAGCTTCATTACCGCAGCACCCTGATAAGGTGGTTAAGTGACAGGTGTCATTTGTCATGTGCCAGGTTCTACATTGTTGGTAGGCCGGCATCCCTATGTCGGGAGGTAGAAGGGGAAGTATAATTGAGCCATGAGTTGTGACCCTGACGCAGTCATTAACGGGTTAGCGGTGTACACTGGTGGTGAAGGGGAACCACTGCTGCTGATGCCTTATCCGCACGGGTTTGTGGTTTCACCGATGATCGAAGGATCATTAGGCGTGATACTGCAGGAGCTTGGCTACCAGGTGATCAGCTTTGATCCGCCCGGTACGTTCAACAGTACACGCAGACCCCTGTTAACGATGGCGGAAATGCTGGCATGCACAGAAGAAACCCTGCAGCATTTTGGTATTCAGGGAGCAATCGATGTCATCGGTCACAGTATGGGTGGTTTGTGTGCACTCGGATTTGCGTTGGAGCACCCGGAACGAGTGAGGAGGCTCGCTCTATTCAGCAGTATCTCCGGTGGGTCGGCTATTTGGCGAAATGGCGGTCTGCCCTTATCTCTATCCTGGATGGACGTCGATTTCTGGCACTCCCTGATATGGGGATTGCGGCTCATGTATGGATGGGGTAGTCTGGCGCTGCACAATAAGATGCTGAATCTGCTTTATCGCCATTCTTATGCGAACAAGGACCTGGCACTGGAAGTTGAGATTGCAGAAGCAGACAAAAGCAGCCCCATTCCGGAGCGGGACAGGTTCCCGAGGGAGGGACTGCGTATCGATTACCGGGAGCGGCTGCCACAGGTCGGTGTACAGACGTTGGTGTGCGTAGGGCGCTACGATCCGCAAACACCGGTCGCCTGCAGCGAGGAGATTGCCGCTGGTATTCCGAACGCAGGTCTGGTAATATTCGAAAATAGCAGTCACAATCTTTTTGAAGAAGAAAAGGATAAATTCATCGATGAGTGCAAAAAATTCTTCCAGTAACAAAAAAAAGCAGCATCAGGTCTCGACCCGATTGATAAGCAAGTACCTGATCCGGGAGACATTGGGCATCGTACTCCTGGGAGCGGTTCTATTCGTCTCCGCTGGTACGATAAATTGGCCCATGGGTTGGGCGCTGGTAGTGCTTACGGCACTGTGGGTGGCGGCTATGTCATGGATCCTGATCACCCGCAGTCCGGATTTGATCGCCGAGCGATTGAGTCCGAAAGAAGGTACAAAGTCATGGGATGTTCAACTAATGGGCTATGTGGGTATCCTGGAGATCGCCAGGACTCTGGTCGCAGGTATGGATTACCGCTTCGGGTGGTCATCATTTAACGCGCCGGCGCTGCAGATCGCCGCCCTGGCTGTGGCAGCGTTGGGGATTGGGTTGGTGGTCTGGGCGATGTATACCAATGCGTTTTTCTCGAATTTTATGCGCGTCCAGAAAGAGCGCGGACATCAGGTCACTACATCGGGACCATACCGTATCGTGCGTCACCCCGCCTACCTGGGGTCGGTGCTGTTCGAGCTGGCGGTACCGGTTATGCTCGGGTCGTGGCTGGCGCTGATCCCGGGCGTGCTGGCAGCGATCCTGTTTATCATCCGGGCATCTTGGGAAGACCGGACGCTGTATTCTGAATTAACGGGCTACAAGGCGTATGCCAAGCAAACCAGGTATATCATGCTGCCGTGGGTGTGGTAAATTGGGGTAAGTGTCAGGTATCGAGTGCCAGGTTTTTAAGTGTCACGTTCTACGTTCCTGGTTCCACGTGACTGGTAGATAAGTATCCTTATGCCGGGGGGTGAGGGCAAGGTTGATTTCCCGCGTAGTGCGCGAAGGAATTGACTCACGCAAAGGGTGCCAAGGACGCAAAGATAAGATTTGATCTCCACGTTGGGGAGGGAAGGATTAATGAATTTTGTACGGCTAGCGAAGTACGTGGGTTAATACCCTGTCCATCTGCTGGTTGATAAGGCTTGACAGACATTCTTTATGACGGCATAATATAGATTAATGGCAGATTAGAATATGGCAGATCAACAAGGAGTTTCCTAACCATGGCTGTCACATCAACATCTAACTCCGGGTTGCTTGGTAAGGAGTTCGTCATCTCAGACTTTGATAACCAGTAAATTCTCCCCGCGGTTGCCTTCAACCTTCATCGCAATGAGTACCTGATTTTCTGGCATAACACCTGGGATATCGGCAGTCGTGACATCCGCGGACAGCGAGTTAATGCTCATGGTCAGTCAATCGGAGAACCCTTTACCGTTTACGAACACACCACGAAGGACAGCGCGCAGCCATCCGTGGCGTATGATCCTGTGAGAGACCGCTATCTGGTCGTCTGGGAGTACGACCGTCCCAGCACATCCTACCAGGATATCCATGCCCACATGTATACTGTTCGTATTCTATCCACCCACCACTTGTAACCTGGGATTAGGCCGGTTGGTTAATTGATCCAGACCCTAAGGATTTGGTAAATAACCTGGTTGCGATTTCCTACTGTTCATAGAATTCGTAATAACCATTTGGTATCCAACTAAAATCCTTAGGGTCTTTTGACGGAAATAAATGAACACTTCATCATCCGTTTTCGACC
>JAUXFR010000186.1 GCA_030622805.1 Anaerolineae bacterium
CAAACCAGACCAAAAGAGACGCTCATACTGAAATAAGAAAATAGGGTAAAGAAAACTGCTCCAGGGATCGCTCCCCAGTCAGCTTTCTGCAAGGCAGCACTGATCTGATCGAACTCGGCGATCACGAACCCAACCCCAATCAGGAGTACAACGAAGATGAAAATATATACAGGTTTGAGATTCCCTCGAGTTTTCTGCATCGTAGAATTAATCAGTAACCAGTAAGTACCCTACGCCCGGTTTGCTGATGATCATTGTTGGAGTGGATGGATCGGGTTCAATCTTGTTGCGGAGGAGATGTATATAAATTCTTAAATAGTCAATGTCGTCGCGGTATTCTGGACCCCAGACGGCGCTAAGCAGCTGTTCGTGAAGCAGCACCTGGTTTGGATGCGATGCCAATTCATGCAGCAGTCTATACTCGGTCGGTGTGAGATGGATATTTTGATCCCCCTGGCTGACCTTGCGATGTACAAGGTCTATCTGGAGATCGGTGATCTGCACGATAACATCGGTCTGCTCCAGAGGAACCGAGCTGGCGCGTTTCAGCACAGCCCGCACGCGCGCCAGGAGTTCTTGCGCTGAAAATGGCTTGGTGATGTAATCATCAACACCCGCTTCGAATCCACGCAGCATTTCCGCCTCACGGATCCTGGCAGTCAGCATGATGATGGGGACGTTCGAAAATTCACGCAGTCGGCGGGCGACATCGTAACCATCCAGGTCGCCGAGCAGAACGATATCCAGGATTACCAGATCGGGTTTCTGATCCACTACCGCAGCGATGGCCTGGTCGCCGCTGCTGGCAGCCTGAACATCGAACCCTGATGCCAGGAGAATCTCTTGCACCAAACGTACAAGTTTTGGCTCGTCGTCAACTACAAGGATTTTCGTGCTAATCATTATTCGTCGCTTTCGATAATGTCCGTTTTACCCGGTACGGTGCGTGGAAGGGAGAAGCTCAGTGTCGTGCCCTGCCCCAGGGTGCTTTCAGCCCAGATTCGTCCACCATGCGCTTCAACCAGTGTGCGAGCGATCGGCAAACCTAAACCCATACCCGCGATCAGGTGTACATCCTCTGCATGGGAGCGGCGGTATTTTTCAAATAAGGGGATCAATTCTTCTGGGGATATCCCAATGCCCTGGTCTGCGATATGAACCACAACGTCCTCGGATCGTATTTCACCTTGGATGATGATCAATCCACCTTCAGGAGAATACTTGATAGCGTTATCCAGGATATTGCGCAGGACCTGTCGGATCCTGTGCGGGTCAGCTTCAACCTCGGGGAAGTCAGCAGGAAAATCAGCCATCAGATTGTGTATACTCGTTCGGCGCTGGATCTCGTCTGCGACTTCTTTGGCAAGTTCATCGAGGCGTAATGAAACCCGGTCGATTGAGATCTGGTTAATATCGATTATGGATGAATCGATGAAATCGGTAAGTAAAACCTGCATATTGTCGCATTCCTCTTCGATCAATTCAAGGAATTCGACCTGTTTTTCTTCACTCCAATCGATTTCATCCAGAAGCAGCGCAGTGGCGTACCCCTTAATGGCAGTCAACGGCATTCGCAGTTCGTGGGACAATGTCGCAAGCAGCTCTGACTCTAACCGATCACGCTCCCGCAGCGCTCGATCGCTGTCTGCCTTTGCGATCAAACGCGCTCGTTCTATCGCCAGCGCGATTAAATCTGCCAGGGTTTGTACAAACGGCAGATCTTCCGGTGTGAATGTTTCCGGTCCATGAATGGTTTCCAGAATTAATACACCATATTTATTTTCGCTGACTGTGATGGGAGCGGCGACTGTGCAGATTGGGAGTGCATCCGAATGTAGAGATTTTGCCAGCAGGTCCCGATTGGCGGTTCGCATGTCCGTCATGGCTTTGGCGACCTGCTCCGGTGTGTTCAGCAGCATGGCAGAACCCAGATCATAGACTTTCCCGGTGATAGCTTCTCCTGCGCGTAAGCCAACTTTTTTGAGGATTTCCAGGTCGTAACCGAAAGCCGCCTGTGCTCTGAACAATCCGGATGATGAATCCCAGATCATCACGGCGCCAATTTCTGCCGGTTCGAGCACGCCAATAATATTATCCATGATCGCATTGAGCAGCTCATGCAGGGGCAACGGTGCGGTTAAGGTTTTCGCCACCTCAGTCACCGTATGTAGTTCACGGGTCAGGCGTGTGTGTTGTTTAGGATCGGCTTCGTTCATTTTCTATTATTTTTTAACTGGGGTTTTCTGCATAATTTCTGGATCGAGACCCAGGTGGGAAATTACGATATCCTGCGGCCAATGGCGGTGATCAGCAAAGGCTTGCCTGGCATCAGATAACGCACGCTGCTTCTCTTCTTTGTGGCGGGTAAACAATCCTTTTACATTTATCTCTTCCAGGTGTTCAGAGATGCCGGCATTCGTGCGATCGCTGTTTTCTATTGCCTCTACCACGTATTGTTCGAGGTATTTCCTATAAAGCTGGATGTCCATCGGTTTTTCCTGTTTTGTCTTGTTAAATCACACAGCTCCATGCAGCAGCTTTAACAGCCTATCAAGAACCTGTTCACCGTGCAGTCGCAGCCCGCTGTGTTCATATTCACTAGTAACCCAGGTTTTGATTCCCTTGATATGCTGGCAAGTTTGTTCCGACAGCCTGCGCTCAACATACATATCGTTGTAATAGATCGCTGCAACGCATGGTACCTGGTTTTTATTCAAGGCAGCAATATCGTAAAGCTGCGACCATCCATTGTAGGCGGCTAGGATCTCGGCTGCACCTTTCAGTGGGCGAAGCTGACTGTATTCATCAAACATCCATGGGTAAATCATCTCGCCTGTGAGGTACACAATATTCTCTGTATCTATATTATATTCTGGAAACTCCTGCAGGATGCGCTCAGCAGACCAGTTCGAGGCGAATCCCTGGCAGTAAATGCCCTCGTGCAGGATGGCATAAATCGGATTAGTTTCGAAAGCGAAGGCGTTTTCAAAGCCGCGTAGAAATGGATAGCTGAGCTCACGCCCGGATGCCCCCGAAATGAAAGCATTCTCCAACAGGTAATGCACCTGTTCAAAGCCGTTGCTGGCGCCGAACGCGATGCCAAGCTGCTGAAAACGACGTGGTGTCAGGCGGTCGCCCGTGGGGAGGTGTACTTCATGGTCGCTGATGTATTGGACAATCTCTTTTGCAAGTTGGACATCGCCCGGGTAGCGCATGTAGTATGCCTGGTTTTTTTCAAGAACGCGCTGGTATGTATGGCGGTAGATTTCGTCCGGATGGGCTGTTAGCGGGGGAAGACCACCGGTGATGATGGCCTCGCGCAAACCAGACGGTGCACTGGAGAGATAATGCACAACACAGAACCCGCCGTAGCTTTGCCCGAGAACACTCCATGGTTGGTCGGGTTCTAAAAGCTGTTTGCGAATGTATTCAGCGTCCTGGACAATTGCGTCGGCTCGAAAGTGTGTCAGATATTCCGCTTGAGCCTGGGGTGTTGGATATCGTGCTAGTGTTTGCGGCAGGATAGGCGTGCTGCGACCGGTGCCGCGCTGGTCGAGAAGCAGCAGGCGGTATTCTTGCAGGGCACGATTTATCCAACCGCTCGCTGATTCCAGGCGTGGTGAGCCGTATCCCGGTCCGCCCTGCAGGAAGACGAGCCAGGGCAGTTCCGCTTTTTCTTTCTCTGGAGAGACCACCTCGCGGGCGAAGACGCTGATACGTTCTCCATCAGGATGTGTATGGTCGAGCGGTACTTCAAATGTATGATCTGTCAGTACAAGACCAGGGATTCGGTGAACTATCATGATGCTCCTTTCTGATTATAGCTTATCGTAAGAAAAATCCATCCCTTAGCGGATCCGTGGGATCGATCAGCCATTCATTTCGTCCGGTGATATAAGCAGAGCCGGTCACCCTGGGGTTCACTGCATCAAAAGTGCCGAAAATGGTTTGATTAAGCGCTTCGCACTCGAAGGTGGTGCCGAGGATGCTTTCGACAACGAAAGGTTCATTCAAACCCAATTCAGCGCGGGCTAAGTGTATTGCCGCCCGCGCACTCACACCCGTCCCGGTTGGGCATCGATCTAATTCTCCGTCAGCGAATATGCACACATTGCGGCTGTGATGATCTGGATTATGCG
>JAUXFR010000120.1 GCA_030622805.1 Anaerolineae bacterium
GCGCTTCGAATTTGTCCTTGGTCTCCCGTAATAAGGGGGCAGAACCGGAGATGCAGGCACGGATGGTGGATAAGTTGTACTTGCCTGCCTGCACGTCCGGGTGATTGTTGATGGCGTTATACATGGTGGGCACACCGGGGTAGATGCTTACACCATATTTCTGGATGCTCTCCAGAACATCTTTGAGGTCGCGCGGGTTGGGGATCATGACCATCGCTGCGGCGGACTTGATCGCCCAACACATCCCAGCTACCATGCCGTAGACATGGAAGAGTGGGATTGCCATTAAGAAGACCTCTTTGCCATCCTTAAGGTCTGTAACCCAGACGTACATCTGCTGCGTGTTGGAGACCAGGTTGCGGTGCAGGGCAATCGCGGCTTTTGGGATGCCAGTTGTCCCTCCGCTGTATTGGAAGAGCACCATATCATCCGCACCGATTTCCAGGCTCGGGCGCTCATCTGGAGAATGCTGATTGATTAAGTCCTGCAGCCAGATATCACCTTCTGCCAGTTCAACACGAAAACCACTTTTTTTCTCCTGGGTCAGACCAAATAAGAACCCCAATACGGGAGGGAGCGCCTCTTTGATATTCGTTACGACCAATTGACGGATTTTTGTCTTAGGCTGTATTTCTTTGATCGTGTTGTAAAAGTTACTCTTCACGATCATAACATCTACACCAGAGTCGTTAACCTGGTACTCGATTTCGCGCTTGCTGTATAAGGGATTGGTTGCCACAACGATGCCACCCGCCTTAATTATCCCAAAATAGGCCAGCACAAACTGCGGCGTGTTGGGCATAAAAATGCCTACCCGATCGCCTTTCTTAACACCCAATGCCGCCAATCCTGCAGCCAGGCGGTCGGTTCTTTCGTTCATTTCTTTGTAGGTGATCCTGGCCCCCTTGAATATTGTACAGGGAGCATCGGGATAATTTTTTGCTGCTTCTTCTAGCAAAACAAATAGGGGAATTTCTTGATATTCAATCGTATCGGGGACGCCTTCATCATAATGCTGAACCCAGGGTCGATCGTTCATCTCCTCCTCCTTAATGTTAACTTTGGACAAATCAGAACCGTTGAATATAGTATAGATATTTTTATTGGTTATGTCAATTGAATTGGGTATGAATTCGAGATTTGGGGAATGGCGATTAGGCAATCAGGGGATCGAGTGCAAAGCAACCAGGAAATAAGTCACTATGGTAGATTGGGATCGAGGTATATATTTTCACATGCGTCAAGAAATGGTTCATTGATTGTTGATGTGGAGAGGGTGAAGGTTTAGTGGTTCGAGGAAACGCGTGATGGCGAATTCCATTTTATCGATGGTGTCGGGATCGACTTCGAACCACTGGATTTCGGGATCGTTGGGCTTGAACCAATTCGCCTGGCGGCGAACAAAGACACGTGTGGCGCGTTTCATTAACACCACGGCTTCTTCAAGGCTGATCTCTCCAGCCAGAAATGCAAGGATCTCACGGTAGCCAATTGCGCTTAATGTTGGTGTTTCAGGTGAATAACCCCTATCCAACAGCTCCCGGACCTCTTCAACCAGACCTGAAGCTATCATATTCTCGATACGCTCGTCTATACGCTTGTACAACTCCGGGCGAGGCCGCGATAACCCCAGCATCAGGGTATTGTAAGTCGGCTGCCCACTCCTGCGCTGTTCAGAAAAACGCCTGCCAGAACTCAAGACGACCTCCAAAGCACGGATAGTACGCCGTACGTTTCGCGGATCAATCTTTTCAGCAGCTTGCGGGTCCAGAGCTGCCAGACGATCATGCAAACCTGCCGCGCCAATTTCCGCTCCCCAGGCATCCAGCGCTGCACGCAACCGGGGATCTGGGCGCACCTTCGGAATTTGCCAACCTTCTACAACAGCCCTTACATACTGCCCCGATCCGCCAACCAGAAAGGGCAGATGCCCGCGCTTGTAAATCTGATCGATATGCCACTGCACCTGGCGCTGAAAGCGCGCCAGGCTCCAAACTTCATCAGGCTCCGCGACATCGATCAGATGATGAGAAACCTGTGCACGATCCTCCAGGCTGGGTTTCGCAGTTCCGATGTCCATACCGTGGTAGAACAGGCGCGAATCCGCCGAAATAATCTCGCCATCCAACCGCTGCGCCAGCTCGATGGAAAGCTCGGTCTTGCCGACAGCAGTTGGGCCAATAATAACAATCAATGGGATTAGTTGTGGCCTCGAGCTGTCGGAACTTCTAATATTCTGTGATGACATTTTCGAAATGGATGATTTCTGGGGGACGACCATCTTTAAAGCGCTGGATGGCAATCACATCCAGGCGCCAATCTTCTACAAGTTCCGGATGATTCTGTAAGTAAGCAGAAGCCGCTGCCAGCATATGGGCCTGTTTACGTGAGTCAACAGCCTGCTCCGGGTACCCAAAAGTTCTTGAAGTGCGTGCTTTTACTTCTACAAAGACAATAACAGGCTCGTTATCATATCCGTTTCTTATTGTTTTATTTGGATATTCGAATAACTGACGCACAACCAGATCAATCTCACCATACGCTGTCCTGGCATTGCGTTCCAGGATCTCATACCCTTGATCCATCAAGTAATTCGCAGCCTGTTCCTCTCCCCACCTGCCAAGCTTTTGTTTTTGGTTTACCATCTCAACCATCCAGGTATCTTCTAAGATAAGGTTACAAATATCCTAAGGCAGTGATTGTTATACGTCAAGGTATTGTGCAATACAAAGAACATTTTAAGCCTGCTTGGCAACAGCCATGTAGCCGAGTACAATCCAGATATGAGCGAATCTGGCTCTTCTCGCAATCTGCCTGACCTGGATCGTATCAGCATACTCGCGGCTACCATCTTACTGGCGTATGCACTTGTTCGAATCATAAAACTGCCCAGCATTGATATTGGTTCTCAGCTTCCAGGTTTTTATTTCGCAGTTCAAATAAACGTCAGAACAGCGGTTGCAGTGCTCGTAGCCGGTTTAACCGCCAGCGGTGCCGCCTGGCTGCTTCACGATCATCCAGAATTAAAAAATCAAAGCACACTGCCGTACTTGCTGCTGCCTGCTTTAACCGCATGGGTTATCGGTCTGCCCTTAGCTCAAATGCCAATAGATCTTCTATGGTGGATCGCCTTTGGTCTGGGTGGTGGGATATTGATGTTGGTCCTGGTCGCTGAGTACATCGTCGTTGATCCAAACGATTTGCTCCACGCACCAGCGACCGTTGTACTCACGTCCATTTCTTTCGCCTTATTCCTGGCTCTCGTCGTCACGCTGCGCGTCGCTGGTGTGCGCTTATTCCTTATTCTTCCAGCAGTGACTATAGCAATGTGGTTGGTCAGCCTGCGTACACTACACCTGCGACTGCCAGAGCGCTGGTGTTATTTGCAGGCTGGCATTATTGCCTTAATCATTGGACAGTTGGCGGCTGCATTACATTACTGGCCTCTACCCCCTGTGACTTATGGGCTGGTCCTGCTAGGTCCGGCATACGCGCTAACCAGCTTGATTTACAGCTTGATGAAGAACGTTCCTATCCGTCAGGCGATATACGAACCGACTGTTGTTCTGCTGATTTTGTGGGGATTGGCAGTATGGATCCGCTAACTTTATTACAGATCACTCATTAAGAATGCTTACTCTCACACTTACACAACAGCAATGGGAAAATATGCATCTGCATGTCAAACAACAGGCTCCCCTGGAGGCCTGTGGTTTGATTGGGGGAAATAAATCTGAGAGAGCATATAAATCCGAAATCGTTATACCGACGAAGAATTTCCTTTCCAGCCCTACTCGCTACCAAATTGATCCTCAGGATCAAATAAACGCTTTTTTAAAATTAAAAAGACTCGGTTTTGAACTGGTCGCTATCTATCATTCACATCCAAATGGTCCTGCTGTACCATCCCAGGAAGATGTCGAGCAAGCGTACTATCCCGAAGTAGTTAACTTAATCTGGTATATGGAAAAAAAGGATTGGAAATGCCTAGGATACCTTATCCAAAATGGAATAATCAATAGAGTCGAGTTAGGGCTGGTGTATGGATGAATTATCAGAATTCTTCTTCGTCATCATATGATTTCGGCAGTTCACCATACAGTTGACGGTACAAGGCACGCAAATTTCGGCGATGCAGCTCTTCGGCGAGACCACCAAACAAGACATGGCTTTTACCGCATTGTTCTATATCAATTTCATTCAACAAGTCCTGCGGATATTTTCGCCTTGCGGATTTTCGGACTGTTCTGCGGATGTTAGACAGGTAAGCCAGGTTATCTTTCACATAGTTCTCAACCTCTCCCCGCAATACGATATCCCCGTGCCCTTGCACGACACTCTCAAGACCGATTTTTGATATTTGTTTCAGTGAAGTCACGAGCTGGTCGATATCGCCGTCGACAATATATGGGACAGGCATTGCAGCGTCTCCTGCGAACAGCACCCGATCTTCTTTGATAAGTATACCGATGTTATCCGCACAGGGTCCTGGCAGAGGGAACATGGTCAGTCTTTTTTTCCCTACGCGCAGAATCAATTCGCCATTATCAAAAGTGATCTGTGGTAACACGATTTTGATATTCCTGTAAGGCTGATTGCTGGAACGCATTTCTTCTAATGAAGTCCGACCTTTTGTGTCAAGAAACTGACGGCATAAGGTATGCCCAATTATTGTCGCCCCAGGGAAGAAACAATTTCCCCAGCTATGATCTGCGTGGCTGTGAGTGTTGATTACGTAGCGCACAGGAATATTGATTTCCTGTTCAATAAAATCTCGTATTGCCAGAGTCTCTTCGGGAAGTGCAAGTGTATCGATGATAACAGCCCAATTGGGTCCCACTATGGCGCCAGCATTCACCTGTGCGTAGAGTTCGCTCTGGAAGGAATATACAGTATCAGAAATTCTCTCGCGTTTGATCATTTCAGTCTATTTAGGTGATGTATTTCTCGCTGGAAAGGATTCGGCTATAGCAATCAGACTGCTCACTATGTCACAGTGTGTATGGCGTAAAATTCAATGAAGGATAGCATAATGCACCCAGAAAATCAAGCGTTTTTAATCTATCATTAATATTTTCAGATGAACGATCACCGTATAATTATATCCAAATTCTTCATGGAATCTCCGGGAGGAGTAAGCCGCTGAGAAGCTGA